>JASLVT010000009.1 GCA_030741175.1 Porticoccaceae bacterium | reverse complement strand
CTATCCCTGTTCGGTAAAAACCTGCTAGACGAAGTGGCTAGAAATCACAGTTCGTTTGTGAAAAATGAAGTGCCACTGGCCGGCAGAAACTTGGGTATTCGGGCGAGTTACTCGTTCTAAAAACTCGATCTTTTGCCAGTGTTTAAGGGTTATGCTCTTTGATGTAATATAATATGTTAAAGAGCAACCCTTAAACCGTTGGTGATTGTGAAAAATTTATTTAAATGGGTGGCCACTGGCATCATCGCCGTGGTCACTTTATTTTCAGCCGCAATAATCTATATTTCATTCGCTGTCGATATCAACAGCTTCAGACCGGATATTGAATCTGCCGCCCGTCAACAGGGTTGGGAAATCAGTCTTGACGGCGAGTTAGCTTGGACATTTCTACCCCAACCGGGTATCAGCATCGCACAGGTTCAGTTTTCTGATGGACAAACTGCCTCCGGCACCTTAGAGACGCTAATCCTATCCATAGCCTGGACTGATCTGCTCTCGATCACCGGCGATCTGAGCCAACTGAAAACAGGCTCAGTACAAATCAGTGGTGGTCAACTACGCTATCAGGCGCAAAATACTCTGCCTGTGCAATTGGATAACATCGATCTGCAAATCCGCAATTTTTCACTGAATGGCTCAATGTTTCCACTCAAAGCATCAGCGCAAGCTTTTGGCGGACAGCAATTTGCCATCGACACCGATATAGCTATTCGCGTTACAGACGAGCGTATCCACCGCATCAACCTCGAGAATCTAACCATTGCAATTAATGCCATTGAGGTAACCGGTACTATTGAGGTCAGCGACCAGCTGAATTTTGTACAGGGCAACCTGCAAACCAACCGTTTTAATTTGGCAAAGCAGCTACAAGAGATTTCAGACTTGCTACCCATGCTTGATGCACCGACGTTTGCCAACCCCGAGGCGCTTAATGAGTTAAGTATTGACAGTCGTTTTACCATTGATCGACAGGCAATATCCGATATTAGCAATAGTATTCTGTTGGATGGACAAACTATCGATGTGCGCCTGCAGATAGATCAGCAACGCAATAAACTGACCACAGAGATCAATGGAGACAGCCTCAATATCGCCGACTATATGTCCGAATCCAATGATCAGACCAATAGCGCCAGCCTATTTGCACCGTTGGCAATTCCGTTTGCCCTATGGCAAGGGCAGAGTCAGCTGGAAATCAATGTAGACAGGATACTGTTCGATGGTTTTGCCGTAAGCAATTTTTACAGCAATATATTTGGCAACCAGCGCGTACTGCGTATCACCTCTCTAAATGCCGATCTGTTCGGCGGACAGGTTAATGCAATTGCCAAACTGGATATGCGCCTAGCCAATCCAAGCATAAGTTTGCAACCATCCCTGAATGATGTTGATCTGGGGCTAGCACTGCCCGCACTAACCGGCAATAGCGACCTCAGTGGTAATATGGACCTAGAACTCAATATCCAAGGTGCGGGCAATAACGTCGATAGTATTCTGAAATCTCTCAGTGGTGCCGGCCAGATTAGCATTGCCTCAGCCAACTATAAAACCATCAATATAGAGCAACTGTTTTGTAATGCCGCCGCTCTATTTGGCACCAGTGGTAACCCCAATCAACAATGGGCGGCTGGCACCCAATTTGACGATATCAGCAGTGCGTTCCAGTTTGATAAGGGCAATCTAATGATTACCGACTTTAGCACCGCAACAGGCAATCTGAATCTCAATGGCCGCGGCACTATTGGCTTACTCAATCAGGCCTATACCATCCAAGCCAATACTGCATTGGACGGAGCAACCACCAGTAGCAACGGCTGCGCCGTCAATACACGCCTGCAGAATCGTCAAATACCCTTTGTCTGTAAAGGGAATTTTGATCAGGGAGCCCCATCCTGCAAGCCAGATGAGCGTGCAGTAAAAGCATTGCTGAGAAACTCTGCGATTGACAGGCTAGGCTCCAAACTCCTGAAAAACAATGATTCAGAACAGCAGACAGATCCATTAAAGTCTCTGTTCAATGACTTTCTCAAGCGCAAACTCAACTAATGCAACGCGCAGACTTTCAGCGCGCCGTATTGCGCTGGTTTGACCAGCACGGTCGCACCAACCTGCCCTGGCAGCAAAATATCAGCCCCTACAGAGTATGGGTTTCGGAAATTATGCTGCAACAAACCCAGGTGACTACAGTTATTCCCTACTTTCAGCGCTTTATGGACAGCTTCCCCAATGTGCAGGCATTGGCCGAGGCACCATTAGACGACGTCCTACATCATTGGACTGGGCTCGGCTACTATGCTCGCGCCCGCAATATGCATAAGACGGCCCAGGTGCTGTGCCATCAATACAAAGGGGATTTCCCCAGCAGTATCGACCAACTCTGTGAGCTACCGGGGATAGGCCGCTCCACAGCGGGTGCGATCAGCTCAATTGCCTTTAAAATACCGGCCACTATTCTCGATGGCAATGTTAAACGCGTGCTGGCTCGCTTTGCAGCGATTGAGGGCTGGCCCGGCAAAGCCGATGTGATAAAACAATTGTGGCTGACAGCCGAAAACTATACACCCCATAAGCGCGTAGCTGATTACACCCAAGCGATGATGGATCTTGGCGCCACAGTCTGTACCAGAACATCACCACAGTGCGATCAATGCCCACTGGCAAGTCACTGTATTGCCATGGCACAGGGTACACAAAGCGCCTATCCAGGTAAAAAGCCAAAAAAACAACTGCCGATTCGAAATAGCTATTTTTTGCTAATACATAATGAACAAGGGGAAATTTTATTACAACAGAACCCTCCCGCCGGTCTCTGGGGTGGGCTTTGGGTGCTACCACAACTCGACTGCCAGACTGAAATAAGCAAGACCTGTGAGACGTTGGGCCTGACTGTTATTGATCAGCAGATAAAGGCTACCCAGCGGCATAGCTTCAGCCATTTCCATCTCGATTATCAACCCGTTGTGATTCGCGTTGAAGCTAATCCCGCGGCTGTATCCGCATCTGATAATCAGATCTGGTATAACCCGCAAAATCCTCTATCATTAGGTATGCCGGCGCCAGTGCTGGCGTTACTCCACCCGTAATTACAACAGAGGTAACCCATGCCGCGCACCGTATTTTGCCGCAAACTCAAACAAGAATTACCGGGGTTAGATATGCCTCCTTTTCCCGGTCCCCAAGGTGAAGAGATCTTTAATAGCATCTCTAAGCAGGCATGGGCCGAATGGATGGCACATCAGACGACGTTAATCAATGAAATGCGTTTAAATATGATGGATCTTACCGCTCGAAACTATCTAGCTGAGCAGCGTGAAAAGTTCTTTGCTGGCGAAGAGGTCGATCAAGCTGAAGGATATGTGCCGCCTGAGCAATAACGCTTGACGAACTCTATTCCAGACGCTTTAATACGCGCCTCTCGCGAATGCCTCAAAGCGGTTTGCGACGCCCGGTTAGCTCAGTTGGTAGAGCAGTGGACTGAAAATCCTCGTGTCCCTGGTTCGATTCCGGGACCGGGCACCATAAAGCAAAAAAGCCTCTGTCAATTCAGAGGCTTTTTTTTGCGCCAGTATTTTAGTCACCCTGCAATCAGTAGGCATATCAACTAACGGTCAATCAGGATTGCTCCTGCGAGACAGATTCTTTATCAATCGCTCCCCCTAACATAATACCAATCCAGCGCGTATCCGGCTGATTCTCAAGCGCAATCTTAATCATGATCGTAAGGGGAATAGACAGTAGCATCCCCACTGGCCCCAGTACCCAACCCCAGAGCACCAAGGACACAAATACCACCAATGGCGAGAGATTCAGACCCTTACCCATCCACCGGGGCTCAATCATATTGCCCATAACCAGATTGACGACCACAAAGCCCGCCAATGTCAGGCCGGCATGAACCACTCCCAGTTGCACCAATGCCAACAGGACCGCCGGAATAGCTGCAATAAAAGAGCCAACCGTGGGTACAAAGTTAAGCATAAAGGCCAGTAGTCCCCAGAGCACAGCATAGTCAACACCAAGAATGCTCAACCAGATAAAGATCAACAGACCTGTAGCGAGACTGATCGCTGCTTTAATGCCCAGATAGCTGTGGACATTATCAGAGAACTTTTGCAGCCATTCTTGAGATGTCGCCGTGCCCCGTGCAAGCCGCAATTTTTCACCAAAACCTACGTTTTCAGCGAGAATAAAAACCACTGTCAGTAGAATCATCACTGCATTGGTCATCACATTACCAAATGAGGCCAACGTGCTACCCACCAATTTCATTACCGCACCGGGATCAAAGCTACTCTGCCACTGCTGGGCATCAATCTCGATACCTCGCAAGCTCAACCACTGTTGCACCGCAGTGCTCATAGCGGATAATTTTGCTGAATAGACAGGAATATCCTGACGAAAATTCTCCATAGAGGAGCCAATTAGCGCGCCCAGTAATAACCCGACCAACAAGATAAGCACAACGACCAGTAAGATCGCTAAACCCGATGGCACGCGGTGGTTTTTAAGCCAGTTGAGAAGTGGTGAAACAATCATGGCAATAAAAACCGCCAGTAGAAAAGGCACCAGCAAAGGGCCGGCCATTTTAAGACCTGAGACCACCACCACAAAGGCCGCACTGACCACCAAAAATCTCGACATGGATGAGGATTTATCGATCATGCTTTTGCTCCCTATTTTCTTTCAATGTCTTATGCTCTAACGAAAGTTTACTCTCGAGACGGCGGAGTAGTTGCTGCAACTCCTCTCGCCCCGCGGACGAAAATAGCACAAGGCCATTCCGTTCAATCATCGCATGTTCCGCTAACATAGCACATTGCAGGCGAATTTCATCCAGCTCTGCGTCTTGGGTGATCGGCATCGCTATAAATACATCCCAATCAGCAGTAGTGGCAGTTTCATTGAGCACCGACTCCAATAGCACTTTGATATTAATCGCCTCTACCCGATAAACAGGGACACCCAGATAACGAAATACCCATAACGCTATCAGAATAAGGCCAAAACTGAGTAACACTGTGACAAGAAAATCCATCATGGAAAGAGTAAAAGTTTAATTGCCAACAATAAGGTTACCCCAGTAATAACCGGCTGAACAACAGCCGATCCACGCTTTAACACCAAATTAGACCCCAAGCGGGCACCGACAGCCTGTGCCACTGACATAGCAATAGCCAATGGCCACAGCACAAAGCCACTAAAAGCAAAGATTACAGCGGAGGTGCCATTGACTGCCAATATCATTAGCTTGGTTTCTGCCGTAGCCCTGACTAGGTTATGACCCAACAGCCAAACAAATAGAAATGGCAAAATTGAGCCCATGCCCGGGCCGAAAAAACCACCATAAAACCCCATAGCCAAGGCTGCGGTACAGGCGAACCAACGCTGACTGATCCTCTGTCGATGACGACTGTCGTCAATGCTGGGAGAGATTAAAAAATACAGCGCAATCGCCAGTAGCAGAAACGGAATCAATCGAGTCAGCAGTGCGCTATCAAGACGCTGAACTAGCCAAGTACCGGCAATGGAGCCAACTATCGCTAATACAACTGAGAGCCGAAGAGATTTTATATCGAGATGACCGCGACGGAAAAAATTCCACGCAGAAGATAATGTACCGAGCGAACTCTGCACCTTATTTGTCGCCAGAGCATTCAGCGGCGGCAGTCCGGCCCATAACAGAGCCGGTAAGGTCAACATACCGCCAGCCCCGGCTATTGACGAAATAAGCCCGGCAAATAAGGCCGTGCCAATCAGCAGTATCTGAACACTAGTAGTGAGTTCCACTGGAGTAAGTGCGCACTAACAATATTAGAATTGATCTGGATATTTACCTTTAAATTGACGGTAATAATCAATAATAGTGGCGATATCAGCCTGATGGTCACCGGTGGGTTTAAATTCATCGCTCAGTACAATGCGCTTATTGGGGAAGTCCAGCGCACCCAATTGAATTTTGCAGTCATTTTTTTCGGCAATACGTAGAAACCCCGTTTTCCATTTTGTTGATTTTTTACGTGTACCCTCCGGCGCTACCACAATAACGACACCATTGTCCTTTTCGACCGCTGCATCCACATAGCCCATCACCGCATCGGGCTTCTCACGATTAACTGGGATACCACCCAACCAACGCATAAACCAAGTCACACCAAATTTAAAAATACTGTGTTTGCCAAGCCAGCGCACTCGGGCATTAATACCCAACACAGCGCAGATGCCCATAACGAAATCCCAATTTGAGGTATGCGGTGCCGCTGTAATCAGCACCCGTTCGGAATCGAGAATTTTACCCTCCAATTTCCAACCCATTGCACGGTAGGCGGTACGCCCAAACCAGCGGGTTAATGCACTGCGATTGGTGCGCAAATGCGCTGGGCATTGCTCCTCGGAAACAGGAAGAATTTTTTTGCTCATACCGACCCCCTATGGATCACTTGGTCTAATGTTCTCTGGTTGCTCTGAAAGCAATATCGGGATACCGCTCCTCAGCTAATGACAGATTGACTCTGGTCGGAGCAAGGTAGGTCAAACAACCACCCCCATCCAGCGCCAAATTGTCCTGTGCCTTATGTCGAAAGGCCTCTAGTGCCTTGTTGTCGCTGCACTCAGTCCAGCGCGCCGTGTGCACCGCGACAGGCTCATAAATAGCCTCTACGCCATATTCTTCCCGCAGACGGTAGGCCACAACATCAAACTGCAACTGACCGACAGCGCCGACAATAATATCGTTATTGCGCAAGGGGAAGAATACCTGCGTGCTGCCCTCTTCAGACAATTGGCGGATACCATTTTGTAGTTGCTTGGTTTTCAGCGGGTCCTTTAAGCGAATACGCTTAAATAATTCTGGGGCAAAATGAGGGATCCCACTAAACTTCATCATCTCACCTTCGGTAAAGGTATCGCCAATCTGAATCGACCCATGGTTATGCAGGCCAATAATATCGCCTGCCACCGCTTCCTCAACCGAAATTCGCTCCCCCGCCTTAAAGCTAAAGGCATCTGAAACACGCATATCCTTGCCTGTGCGCACATGTTTCATTTTCATGCCCTTGCTGTACTTCCCCGAGCAAACCCGCAAAAAGGCAATGCGATCGCGATGCTTCGGATCCATATTGGCCTGTATTTTAAAAACAAAGCCACTGAATTTGTTCTCACTGGCCACGACTTCTCGCTCAAGAGTCTGACGCGGCTGTGGCGCCGGAGCCCAGCGCACAAAATCATCCAACATTTCGCGAATACCAAAATTACCCAGTGCCGTGCCAAAAAATACTGGTGCCAAGCGGCCTGCAAGGAATTCATCCATATCAAACAGATGCGTTGCACCTTTAACTAGTTCCAACTCTTCGAGCACATCATCGGCATAATCGCCTAAGGCCTCACGAGCTTCGGCGGAATCGAGACCTTTAACCTGAATATCATCGGTCAGGGTATGACCTTTGCCCTGCGTGTATACATGGATGGTATCGGTATAAAAGTTATATACCCCACGGAACTCACGCCCCATCCCGATAGGCCAATTGATCGGCGCCGCCTTAATATCCAGCACATCTTCAATTTCGTCCAACAAATCAATGGGGTCACGAATATCGCGATCCATCTTATTTACAAAAGTTAATATCGGCGTATCACGCAACCGACAGACATCCATTAGCTTAATAGTGCGATCTTCGACGCCCTTGGCACCATCGATCACCATCAAGGAAGAATCAACCGCCGTCAATGTGCGGTAGGTATCCTCGGAGAAATCTTCGTGCCCCGGGGTATCAAGTAAATTGACCATACAATCATGGTAGGGAAACTGCATTACCGACGAGGTTACCGAGATACCACGCTCTTTTTCCATCGCCATCCAGTCAGAAGTAGCATGGCGATCACTTTTACGACCCTTTACGGTACCGGCGACCTGAATCAAATTGCCCAGTAACAGCAATTTTTCAGTAATGGTGGTCTTGCCGGCATCTGGGTGAGAGATAATGGCGAAGGTACGACGATCTGAGGCTGATTGGCTCATTGATTGTTCTATTTACCAGTAGTGTTGATATAAAAGTCGCGCATTATAGCGTCACAGTAGTTGGCGGTCAGCAATTAACGGAAGCACTAATCTCGCCGCCGCAATGACTCGTATACCGAAGCATTAATCAGCATCGAAACGATGATATTATGTGGCTTTGGTGGCCGTATATCGTATGCTTCGATATACCGGCAATACCGGAAAACCATTAAGGAGCAACAGCATGCAGTATCAGGGCCAGACTGACTATGATCACCAAGGACCTTCTCCGCGTCGCGGTGTTATTCTTTGTAATCTAGGTACTCCTGATGCGCCACAAACACCTGAGTTGCGCCGCTATCTGAAAGAATTCTTGAGTGATCCCCGTGTGGTCGAGGTACCGCGTCTAATTTGGTGGCTGATTCTCAATGGTATTATTTTGCGCCTTCGCCCAAGACGCTCAGCCAAGCTCTACCGCTCAGTATGGTCTGAGGAGGGCTCTCCTCTTATGGTTCATAGTCGAGCGCAAGTGGAGGGAGTGCAAAAAATCATCGCCAAAAAATACGGTGATGAAGTACCTGTGGTGCTGGGTATGCGCTATGGCAATCCCTCGATGCAATCGGCCATCGACAAACTCACCGCGATGAATGTACGCAATATTACGGTGCTACCACTCTATCCACAGTACTCCGGTGCCACCACAGGCTCAACCTTTGATGCACTGGCCAAAACCATGACCAGAATGCGCTGGGTACCAGAGCTTCATTTTGTCGGCGGCTACCATCAAGCCGAAGGCTATATTGATGCGCTGTGCAAAACCATTAACAGGCATATAAAAACTCATGGTCAGCCGGATAAATTATTATTTTCCTACCATGGCACCCCTGAACGCTATCTCAAGAAAGGCGACCCCTACCATTGCTTTTGCCACCAGACCACACGACTAGTAAGAGAACGCTTGGGTTGGCAAGAAGATCAAATAATGACTACCTTTCAGTCGCGTTTCGGTCGCGAGCCCTGGTTGCAGCCCTATACCGACAAAACGCTAGAGGCATTGCCCAATGAGGGTATCAAGCACCTTGCCGTGATATGTCCCGGTTTTGCTTCAGACTGCCTAGAAACCATTGAAGAGATTAATATGGAAGGTCGGGAGAGCTTTATCGAGGCTGGCGGTGAGCAATTTCACTATATTCCCTGCCTCAATGATGATCCGGCTCATATTAAGGCGCTAGCTAAGATTGTCGATCAACAACTTAAGCGCTAGCGATATGTTCCAGCCATTGCTCAAGTACTGTTGCACATGAGCCCTCGGCCTTTGCTGTAGCCAAATGGTCGGCTCTGGTTTCGCCATCGTTGAGAATAACAATGGGCTTGTCCTGTTCCTGCGCCCAAAGACAAAAGCGATAGCCGGAATATACTGCCAGAGAAGAACCCAAAACCAATAACCCCTGCGATTGTCGCAACTGCTGTTCGGCAAATTGCACCTTCTCTTTGCTTACAGAGTCGCCATAGAACACGGCATCTGGCTTCAAGATTCCGCCACAGTGCTGACAATCTGGCACTTGCAACTGGGAAAAATCAAGATAGTCAATATCTGCATCACCGTCTGGAGCTATGGTACCTGACAGCTTGCTGTAGTCTGGATTATGCTGTTCCAACCAGATCTGTAAGGGCGCTCTGGGGTATTTCAGCCCGCAATTCATACAGGAGACGGTATCGACGCGACCATGAAGATCTATGACTCTCTGACTACCGGCGCGCTGATGTAAACCATCGACATTTTGTGTGACCAGGTAATGTGCACGACCAAGTTCTTCTAGGGCAACTAAGGCTCTGTGTGCCCGATTGGGTTGGGCATCCACCATATGCCGCCACCCCACCATATTGCGCGCCCAAAATCGTTGCCGAGCATGGTGATCAGCCATAAATGCTTGATGTGTAACCGGCGGCAACCGCTGCCACACGCCCTTTCTATCTCTGTAGGTGGGCACGCCAGACTCAGCACTGACCCCTGCTCCAGTGAGCATTAGCCAGTTTTGCTGTGAGGTTAGCAGTGAAATTATAGATTGCACAGTCGATCCTTTGGCATCAGAGACTCACTGTATACGCGAAATAAGCGGCATTTGCCTGAAATTTGCCTTAACTTTGCCTTAACTTTAAAAGAGCCAAGGCAAAAATAGGCAATATACCAACGCTACCCTTATAATGGCGGCTTTAATTTATACCGAGTGTAGCCGAATAATCACTATGGATATCAAAGCTTATATGCAGTCTGTTGGTCGTGCCGCTCGCGAGTCTTCGCAGGTGTTGGCGCGCAGTGGCTCCGTGATCAAAAACAACGCACTGATGGCGATTGCCGATAGCTTGGACAAAAGCAGATCGAACCTGTTGGCGGCCAATGCCATCGATATGGATAATGGTCGCAACAATGGCCTCGATGCGGCCTTACTCGATCGATTGGAACTGAATGATGAACGCATAAGCGCCATGATTGAAGGACTGCGCCAAGTTGCTGAACTCAAGGATCCCGTCGGCGAGATAACCGATATGGGTTATCGTCCCAGCGGTATCCAACTGGGTCAAATGCGCGTACCTTTGGGCGTCATCGGTATTATTTATGAGTCCCGCCCCAACGTTACTATTGATGCTGCCAGCCTGTGTCTCAAGTCGGGCAACGCTACCATATTGCGCGGCGGTAGCGAGGCGATACAGTCAAATCAAGCGATTGCCGCCTGTATTACTAGCGGCCTGCTTTCTGTTGGACTGCCCGAAACTGCGGTACAGGTGATCAATACCACCGATCGCGCTGCGGTGGGAGAACTGATCACTATGTCAGCTTTTGTCGATGTGATTGTGCCTCGCGGCGGTAAGAGCCTGATTGAGCGCATCAGTGCTGAAGCCCGAGTGCCAGTTATCAAACATCTTGACGGCAATTGCCACGTGTATATTGATGATCATGCCGACATTAAAAAAGCTATCGCCATTGCCGATAATGCCAAGACCCATCGTTACGGTGTTTGCAACGCCATGGAATCACTGTTGATCGCTGAATCAGTTGCGGCCGAAGTGCTTCCCGAACTGAGCAAAATCTATACAGCGAAAGAGGTCGAGATGCGTGGTTGCGAAAAATCTCGAGCAATTGTTGACTCTATGGTTAAAGCCTCAGAGCAGGATTGGAGTGAGGAGTACCTTGCACCAGTGTTATCCATCAAAATCGTCTCTGGCATCGATGAGGCTATTGACCATATAAACCGCTACAGCTCACAGCATACTGAATCCATCGTCACTGAGGATTTTAATCGTGGCCGTCGCTTTATTGCACAGGTTGATTCCAGCTCGGTCATGATCAATGCCTCTACCCGCTTTGCCGATGGATTCGAATATGGACTAGGTGCTGAGATTGGTATCTCTACCGACAAAATCCATGCTCGAGGTCCGGTGGGTCTCGAGGGGCTGACCAGCCAAAAATGGGTAGTGTTTGGTGATGGACAAATCCGACAATAATATGGCTGTTGCATTATTTGGTGGCACATTTAACCCAATCCATAATGGTCACCTAAGGATTGCAACAGAGCTAACTGAAGTGCTTCAGGTTGAGCATATAAGAATAATACCCTGCGCTTTCCCGCCTCATCGCGTCGAACCGCAAGCGAGCGCTGGTCAACGACTGGCTATGTTGCAGGCCGCAACTGTCAATCAGCCGCGCCTGGTCGCAGATGATATTGAGCTGCACAGAAGCACACCAAGCTTCAGCATAGATACTGTAGCGTTAGTACGCGAGCAAATGACGCCGCAGCAACCTTTGTTTTTCTGTATCGGCATGGACGCGCTAAACTCGATCAACACTTGGCAGCGCTGGGAAGAGTTATTGCACCATTGTCATATTGTCGTGTCGTCAAGACCCGGTGTCGAGGCGCCCAAATCAGGGCCGGTGGCAGACTGGGTTGAAGAGTACCGCTGTGATGATCTGCGGCTAGTGCAAAAGAAACCTGCTGGCAATATCTATTTTTGTGATTTAACGATGCTGGAAATCTCGTCCACCGATATTCGCAACAAAATAGCACGCGGCGACAGTATTAACTTTTTGACCCCTGATGCAGTGGTCGAATATATTCAACAGCATCACTTATACGAGTAACTACCCATTATGACGCAAGCCCTGAAAGATATTGTTATTAATGCCCTCGAGGAGATTAAAGCGACAGATATTGTCGATATCGATGTACGCGAACTCACTGGCATGATGGATCATATGATTGTTGCTAGCGGCAACTCCAATCGCCAAGTTAAATCTCTCGCCAACAGCGTGGTCGTGGATGCCAAAGAGGCAGGTTACAATCTAATTGGTGTCGAGGGAGATGATACTGCCGAGTGGATACTAGTCGATTTTGGTGATGTCATTGTCCATATTATGCTGCCGGCCACCCGCGAGTTTTATGATATCGAGCGATTATGGACAATGCGGCCAGATGATTTCCTCGATAACAGCGGTGAAGATGATTTCGCCACAGGCGCACCTGATACTGAGCGGTAGTGAGTGGTAATGAAACTTAAGCTGGTGGCTGTTGGAACACGGATGCCCGACTGGGTAAAAGCGGGCTGTTATGAATACAGCAAAAGAATGCCCCCGGAATTGCGGGTTGAATTAGTTGAGATACCACTTGGATCCAGAGGAAAAAATCAGTCCAAGACAAAAGCGATTGAAGCGGAGAGTCAAGGGTTGCTGAAGGCGATAAACGGTAGTGATTTCGTTGTTGCTCTCGATGTGTTAGGCCAACCAGTGAGCACTGAAAAGTTGGCAAAGCAGCTGGATAATTGGCAAATGAATGGTCAAAATATTTGTTTGATGGTAGGTGGGCCTGATGGACTTTCCCATCAATGTCTGGAACGAGCTAACATGCGTTGGTCGTTATCCGACCTCACTTTGCCGCACCCTCTGGTGCGTGTTTTGATTATGGAACAGTTGTACAGGGCATGGACGATTAATGCTAATCACCCTTATCATCGCAGTTAGATGATTGGATTACTGAAATGATAAACGACGCCACATTTTCGGACCCCGCTAGGGAACACAGAATTTTTTCTGGTCGGTTATTTATTACCTGTTTTGTTGCGGTCGTATTGACCACAATAGTGCTTTTCCGCTACTTTGATTTACAAATTAAGCGACATCAGGATTTCGCCACCCACTCCGATAATAACCGCGTTCATGTGAGGCCAGCAGCCCCATCAAGAGGACTTATCTACGATCGCAATGGTGAACTTCTGGCGGATAATCGCCCATCATATAGCTTAAGTATCATTCGCGAACGCTCTCTAAATCTGGATGATTTACTCGCCGATATAGGATCGCTAATTGATATTTCGGATGAGGATATTAAACGGTTTGAAAAGCGCCTCAAAAGACGCAAACCCTATGAGCGTACACCATTAAAGTTTAATCTCACCGAGCAGGAACGGGGCATACTCGCAGTCAATGGTTACCGACTCGATGGTGCTGAGGTAACTGCGCGTTTGACCCGGCATTACCCCCAGAGAGACCTATTTGCACATGTCATAGGCTATGTAGGCCGTATAAATGAGCGGGAAAGCCAACAGATAGACTCGATCGCCTACAGTGGCACAGATAGCATTGGTAAAATTGGTCTGGAGAAATTTTATGAAGATCAACTGTTGGGTACCGTTGGCACTGAGCATGTAGAAACAAATGCTCGAGGTCGGGTGATGCGAATTTTAGAAAACGTGAGTCCTAAACCCGGCACTAAGCTGACAATGCATCTGGATAGCAATCTGCAAAAAGTAGCTCATCGAGCCTTTGAAAATGAACGCGGAGCATTGGTAGCCATCGATGTCAAAACCGGCGGCATATTAAGTATGGTCAGCGCGCCAAGCTATGATCCTAACTTGTTCGTCTCCGGTATTAGTCAAAAAGATTACAATCAACTGCTTAATTCACCAGACCGTCCATTATTTGATAGAGCCATTCGCGGTCAGTACCCACCCGGATCAACTATCAAACCGTTGTTCGGCCTTATTGGTTTGCACAGCGAAACAATTGACCTCGACTATAGCATCGATGATCCTGGGTATTTCTTTATGGAAGGCATTGAGAGGCCTTGGAGAGACCATAATTCCAAACGTGGCGGTCATGGCTCAGGCGTTGATTTAGCGAAGGCGATTATCGAATCTTGCGATGTTTTCTTCTACAAAATGAGTGTAAAAACCGGTATTGATCTGTTATCTAGCTACAGTAAAGTCTTCAGTCTGGGCATAGAAACTGGTATTGATATGCCCAGCGAGCGTCCGGGTATTATGCCATCGAGGGAATGGAAGCAAAACGCTCGCCAAGAGGCATGGTTTAATGGTGACACTATTAACGTCAGTATTGGCCAAGGATTTATGCTCACTACACCATTGCAGTTGGCAGTGATGTCTGCACGAATTGCATCTCGGGGTAAAATGTTGCAACCACAGCTGGTAAAAGCCATCAATGATGTGCCCACAGTGCCGATCGAGCTTGATAAACCCATGGAGATTAAAGAAGAATATTGGGACTATGTTCACCGCGCTATGCGCGATGTTGTCCACTCAGCCCGCGGAACCGCGCGGGGAATCAGTAATGGGCTAAATTATGAAATCGCTGGGAAGACCGGTACGGCACAAGTCATTAGCATTAGCGCCGAAGAAGAGTATGACAGCTCTAAAATTGATAAAAT
>JASLVT010000099.1 GCA_030741175.1 Porticoccaceae bacterium | reverse complement strand
GATTAGTTTCGCTACCTGTGCGCTGAACGCCGAGCGCGAAATGCTCGGGGCAGTGGCTATGGCCAGTCTTATCTGAATTGGCTAGTAGGACACTATGTTGTTCGAGCAGGGCAAATAGTTCGCCGCTCAGACCAGTGACAAACTCGACAATGCTACCTTGATTGGTCCATACCCATTTGCTGTGAGTTCCCGGTAGACAGACTAATTGATCTCCTTGACTCAGTGCTGGATCGGTTAGCAGTGCGCCAAGCAGTTGGGTTTCTTCACCGCGCATAGTGTCGGGAATACCATCTTCGCGCAGACATTGTAATCCTGGTATCAGTTGGACATTGATCGCTTGGCTGTGTTGTTGCGGCACTTGCTGTGGCACCAGAGGGTTAGCTAAGAGCGCACTAGGACAAGAGATATAGTCGGTGCTGTGCCAGCCAATATTAGAACCGACAACGCCGCACAGTAGGGCCTGCTGTACAGCGAATTGTCGCTGCCAGGATTCGGTAATTTGGAAAAATGTGTCTGCGATAGCAGAGTGATGTTCTCTCAATTGAGCGATGCCTGGCCCAGTGCACTGATCATGTACTGATCCACTCGCTAGATGCACAAGCCACAAGCGCAAATGACTGGAGCCCCAATCGCCGGCGATATAAAACTCTGCTTGGTCGAGGTCAGAAGCTAAATGGCTCAATAAGATTTCCCGCAGTTGAATTGTTGACCAGACTGAAACTATGTCTTAGTAGGGCTGGTTGTACAGCCAATAAGTAATTATTTTGTTTTGGCTTGAGTAATTATATTACAAATCATATGATAAAAAAGTCCGCTATCTAGGGCTCTCCGCTTAAAAACAACGATAAAGGCCGGGTTATGACCAACCAACCGATTTACGACGCCGACGCATTACTTAATGGCAACAGTGATACTACGTTCCCTGTATACAAAGACCTCGCGGGGAAAAAAGTTTTTATTACCGGTGGGGGCTCTGGTATCGGTGCTTATTTTGTCGTTGCATTTGCACTGCAAGGGGCTGAGGTTGGTTTTGTCTCATTGCGAGAGGATCCCGCAGTACAGCTCTGCGATAGAGTTGAGCAACTCTGTTCAAGGCGTCCTCAGTTTTTCCCCTGTGATATCCGTGATCTTAAGGCGTTAGAAGCGGGGATAGGCGATTTTCAAAGCGATGGCGCTATCGATGTATTGATCAATAACGCTGCTCGTGATGATCGCCATACAGTGACCTCATTCGATGCCGAGCAATGGGATGACAGTATTAATACCAATTTGCGCCCGCATTATTTTACCGCTCAGTATGCAGTGGCTGGTATGCGTGCCAAAGGTGCAGGCAGCATTATTAATGTTGGCTCTAATTGCGCTAATCTGGGGTTAGCTGGTTACCCAGCCTATGTGGCGAGTAAGGCTGCTGTGGTGGGGTTGACTAAAGCACTGGCGCGAGAATTGGGCGGTGACAATATTCGTGTCAATGCGCTGATACCCGGATGGGTAATGACGGAGCGACAGAAGGCACTGTGGGTGACGCCGGAGGCATTGCAAGAATGTCTCGACCAGCAGGCGCTCAAACAAACTATTAGCGGTGAAGACTGTGCGCAGTCGGCGCTATTCTTGGCTTCCTCGGCTTCGTCAATGATTACTGGTCAATCTCTTATTGTCGACGGTGGGCGAGTCTAGCCTGTTTGTGGTGGCTGATCGTTAAAGTAGTTACTATGATGCGCCTTTGTTTAACTGGATAATTGCTATGGAACCACTCTCAACTGACCCACAAGAAAACCTTGATCGACTCATTGTGGAAAGTCTTGAACAGGGCTGTATTTGGGGTTTGCAGGATATCAGTAACAATTGGGCGTTAGTAGCGTCGGTCAATAATGACAGTATTGATGTGATGCCTTTTTGGTCCGCTCAGGCATTGGCCTCGGCCGTCTGCACTGGTGATTGGGATATCTATCAGCCAATCGCAATTGATATAGAAGAGTTTCTCGATGACTGGTTGCCCGGTATGCACAACGATATATTAATGGTTGGGGTAAATTGGAATGTGGAGCTTGAGGGGCAAGAGATGGAGCCACTAGACCTGCTGGAGGAGTTCGAATCTGAACTTGAGTAAGTATTGAAAACGGCGGCGTCCTGATTGCACTTGACCTCAGCGTCACAACCATTACTATGCGCCGCTATTTTCGCTAAACCAGTATTTGTTATGTTTTTACAGCCGTTTTATTCCCGTCAAGGTAATCACGTCCTTATTAGCGCGGAGCAGGGTAGTCGTTTTGCCAAGAGCATCAGTAATGACTTTAATCCCATTCATGACCCAGATTCTAAGCGGTTTTGCGTTCCCGGCGATCTGTTGTTTGCCCTAGTGCTTGAGCGCTACGGTCTAAGTCGGAACATGTCATTTACTTTCGCTGGTATGGTGGCGAGAGACACGCAGCTTGTATTTCCCAGTGCGCCTGAAGATAGCTTTGAGATTGTTGATGGTCGCGATAAGCCTTACCTACAGGTGAGTCGCAGTGGTGAAATGATCCATAATCAGCAGGTAATCGAGCAACTGATACGTAATTACGTGGTTTTTTCGGGGCAAAATTTTCCCCATCTTTTAGTGCCCTTAATGGCCGAGCATCAGGTGATGATCAACCCTCAGCGACCGCTGGTGATCTATGAATCCATGTCGGTCCATTTTGATCGATTGGATCTTGCTGAGCCCAGTGTAGAGTTGGCTGACACCAAGCTTGAGGTCAATGGCAAGCGCGGTGATGCGGAATTCCAATTCCGTTTGCTTGATGGCGACAAAACTGTAGGCTGTGGCGTTAAGACGCTGATTCTTAGTGGCCTGAGGGAATACCAGCAAGCCGCCATCGATGATATGGTTGCCGAGTACTCAGCGCGCCAAAATACCCTTTAGGAAGCGCCCAGTATGAGAGCCTTTGACATTGACCACATCTTCAGGCGTTCCAGTTGCAATAATTTGTCCGCCGCCTGATCCTCCTTCAGGGCCCAGATCAACTATCCAGTCGGCAGTTTTAATCACATCCAGATTATGTTCAATCACCACTACGGTATTGCCGTGATCGCGCAGACGATGGAGCACAGCCAAGAGTTGCTCAATATCATGGAAATGCAGGCCGGTAGTGGGTTCATCAAGGATATAAAGGGTTTTTCCCGTATCTCGCTTGGACAGTTCTTTGGAGAGTTTAACCCGCTGTGCTTCACCGCCAGATAATGTTGTCGCCGACTGACCCAAGCTGATATACGACAGGCCTACATCAATTAATGTTTGCAACTTGCGCGCAATGGCGGGAATAGCATCAAAAAATTCACGGGCATCCTCAATTGTCATCTCCAATACCTGATGGATATTTTTGCCTTTAAAATGGATATCTAGCGTTTCACGATTGTAACGTTTGCCCTTGCAAACATCGCAGGGTACATAGACATCGGGCAAAAAGTGCATCTCGACTTTGGTAACACCATCGCCTTGACAGGCTTCACAGCGACCGCCTTTTACATTAAAACTAAATCGTCCGGGGGTGTAGCCTCGTGAGCGTGCTTCCTGAGTGCCTGCGAATAATTCTCGCACTGGTGTGAAAATGCCTGTGTAGGTTGCTGGGTTAGAACGCGGTGTGCGTCCTATCGGACTCTGGTTGATATCAATGCATTTATCTAGATGGCTGAGGCCGGTTATCTTAGTGTGAGCTGCAGGCTTTACTGTTGTTGCTTTATTTAAGGTTACTGCGGCGGCGGGATACAAAGTCTCATTAATTAGCGTAGATTTACCAGAGCCGGATACACCGGTGACACAGGTAAACATACCCAGAGGTATCTGTAGATCGACTGACTGTAAATTATTACCTGAGGCACCAGTGATCGACAGCATCTTACCGTTGCCAGTATTGCGCTGCTTGGGGATGGGGATACCCCGTTGTCCGGATAAAAACTGGCCAGTGATGGACTGGCTGTTGGCTTTTATTTGCTTAGCGGTTCCCTCGGCAACAACCTTGCCACCATGAATTCCTGCGCCGGGCCCAATATCGATAATATGGTCTGCCGAGGCAATAGCATCTTCATCATGCTCAACCACAATCACTGTGTTACCTAGGTCGCGCAGCCGTATCAATGTTTTCAGTAATCGTTCGTTGTCCCTCTGGTGCAAGCCAATAGAGGGCTCATCAAGGATGTACATAACACCCACTAGGCCGGCACCGATTTGACTAGCTAATCTAATACGCTGAGCTTCTCCACCGGACAAGGTGTCGGCGCTACGATTTAATGAGAGGTAGTTGAGCCCGACATCCACTAGGAAGTTAAACCGTTGACGAATCTCTTTAATAATTTTTTCTGCGATCTCACCCTGGCGTCCGGGCAGATCAAGTTTTTCAAAATAGTTATGACAGTCGCCCACCGGCATGCAGACAATATCCTCGATACGGCGATTATCGATAAACACATTGCGCGCTGACTTTCTTAGGCGCGTGCCCGAGCACTCAGGGCAGTTCGAGGTGGTCATATATTTGGCTAATTCCTCGCGCACTGAGTTAGACTCAGTTTCACGATAGCGTCGCTCCATATTGTGAATCACCCCTTCGAATTTGTGTTGCCGACGAAATACTGTGCCGCGGTCATTCACATAGTTGAATGTGATCTCTTCATCTTCACTACCAAATAGAATTTTTTGCTGGTGGATGGATGACAGCTGTTCCCAAGGCTGATCAATATCAAAATCATAATGCTCCGCCAAGCTGGTGAGCATGTTGTAGTAAAACAGTGTTCGACGATCCCAGCCCCGAATGGCACCCTCAGATATTGACGCCTCTGGATGTTGAATCACGCGGTCAATATCAAAATATTGATGCACGCCCAATCCATCGCAAGTCGGGCATGCCCCGGCAGGATTGTTGAAAGAGAATAATCGGGGCTCTAGTTCGTTGAGACTGTAGTTACAGATAGGGCAGGCGAACTTGGCGCTAAAAATTTGATCGGGTTCATCGCCGTCCATGTAACTGATAACCGCCAAGCCCTCGGCAAGTCCCAGTACAGTTTCAAAGGATTCGGCAAGACGCAGACCAATATCCGCTTTGACCTTAAAGCGGTCGACAACCACCTCAATGGTATGCTTTTTCTTTTTATCTAATGGCGGTGCTTCATCGAGATCGCAAACCAAGCCATCAATCCTTGCGCGAATAAAACCTTGGCGTCGTAAACTGTCAAGCAGATGCAAATGCTCGCCTTTGCGGTCTTTGATTACTGGTGCTAGCAGCATCAGCTTGGTTCCCTCTGGTAAAGCTAGCACTTGATCCACCATCTGGCTGACAGTCTGGGCATTGAGTGCTTGACCATGCTCTGGGCAGCGGGGTTCGCCAGCGCGGGCAAAAAGGAGGCGCAGATAGTCGTATATTTCGGTAATCGTGCCTACCGTGGAGCGAGGATTGTGCGAAGTGGATTTTTGTTCGATCGAAATGGCTGGGGACAGGCCTTCTACATGGTCTACATCAGGTTTTTCCATCATTGATAGAAACTGGCGAGCATAGGTAGACAGAGATTCAACGTAACGTCTTTGGCCCTCTGCATAAAGCGTATCAAATGCCAGAGATGATTTGCCAGAACCGGAGAGACCTGTGATGACAATCAATTTGTCACGGGGGATATCTAGGTCAATATTTTTGAGGTTATGGGTGC
>JASLVT010000098.1 GCA_030741175.1 Porticoccaceae bacterium | reverse complement strand
CCTTTCTCCACGGTTTCGGTGGAGCCATCGAGCCACACTAGATAACGCACTGACTGCTGGTTTACCACCGTTTTAATCAGCGGATCTTGCATAAGCTTTTTTAACCTAGGCAGGCCTTTGGGAGCGGTGCGGGGTTCAAACCAAGGATAGATAGCATCGATAAATTGCGCTTCGGGCAATACATTGATATCTGAACCTCTCATCCGTTGGCCAACACAGTCGATAAACTCGCGATCGGTTTCGTAATGGCCGGCATCGCGGCGTCCCAATACCACCACCTGCTCATCGGCGCTCAACTGTATGGGTTCTGCAGTGGGTCGATATTCATCAATGGTGGTGGTAGCGGAACAGCCGCCCAATAAGGTAAGCAAGAGGCCGCCCAGCAGGATAGTACGGGATGGATTCATGGTGACTCCTCCAACCTTTGCTGTTCTTTTCTTTGCTGCTCTTTTAGCCAGCCATAGATTGCGGGGATGCGATAGAAATCCAACATCAGCTTAGCGCCGGCATCGCGCAGAGCTATCACCGACGCCTCTTCAATAGCTTTGGGTTTTGAGGCCATAAAGGCATCCGGAGTTTTGCCATAGGCTGGCATAAACCAACTGACAATGGGTTCACCCTCAGTATCTTCGATATCAAGATTGTATTTAATCCATACCTCAAACACATTCAGATAATTATCCGAGGGCGTGGATACCTGCACTTCTCGCACTGAGGGGGTAATGATGAGTCCATTATCATTGGTCATTTGATCCGTGCTAGTGATAAATTCGACATCATTAAATAGGCCAGTAAAGGTGTTTTTCATTACCTTTACTTGCGCTGAGCCCATATCAATAACGGTTTTATCATTGGGCTGGGCGATATAGTTGGAGAATTCTTCTGTAAATAGGATGCTCGCAGAAATAGGTTTGGGTTTGGCCAATACACTGGGGAAAGTGCGGTCGACTTGTACCGAGGCTGAGGAGCTACAGCCGGCCAGTATCGCGAGGCCGACTAATGTCAGTAATAACCTCATCGCCCTGCGACTGCTATTTTGATATGTTATTTTTCTAATCAACATAGTTTTTACCCTTTAATTAAGGCTATTTAAGCCAATAAAGGTTCCTCCATTGTTATAACTCAGTTCCCGCATCAGCGCAGCGAATTTAATCGCTGAGGCGCTGGGGGTGCCGCCCGGTGGAAAATGCACCGGAAATCCAATGGCATGCACCCGCACCAAGCGATTGGCACCGCGATGCGCCTTGTTAAGACTATCAATCGCTCGCACTACATTGCGAATAGAGCGCCCCTGAAAGTCATCGCCCAAGGTGTAGATGCTGATTTTGCGGCCTGGTCGATAAAATGTTTGGATTGCAGCATTAATACCCTCTACTGGGCTTGAATTACTAAAAGGCGCCCAAGTTGATAGTTTGTTAATAATGTTTGTACGCATGGAGGGGCTATCTGCGATCCATTGGCCTTTTTCTGCCGCGAACATATATTGGCCCATATCATTGAGCACTTGCAGACCTTTTACCTCAGGGTAGATATCGAGAATATTAATCATCTCTTTCTGCACTTTTTGCCAAGCCGCTGCCTGCATACTGCCGGAGGTGTCGATCACAAAAATAATATAATCACTATCGGCAGGAATACCGCCTATTAGCTGATTTTGTTGTTGAAATTCTGGTCCCAGTAGACGCTCCATTTCTTCGGTCAATACCTGCAATACCAGTTGCAACTGCTCTTTTTCGCGAGACTGTGATTGCGATAGCTGATTGGACTGTTTTGCTACGCTGGCCAGCTTGGCCTTCAGGCGAGCAATACGCTCCGATAGTTCGGATAGCTGCTGTTGGCGAGATTTAAGCCGTTCATCGAGAATGACAGATTCTCCTCGAATATCGAAGAGTCTCTGCTGATAGTCTTTTACTGAGCCAAATAATTGTTTTTCAGCTTCTTCTAGTGCCGATGGGTCGCCGACTTTGGCGATCACCAATAACAATACAATGGCACCAAAGCCACAGCTGATCACATCCAGAAATGAGATGCTCGCCTCCTGTGATGCTCGGCGCTGCTTTTTCATTGGTTCGCCCCCAATAGTTGTGCTTTCAATTGCACCACTTTCAATTTTCGTGCACTCATGGCCAGTCCCTCGATGGAGCAATAAATGCCCCTTTGGTATCGAGCGCTGTTTGCCAGAATAGCCCTGCGGCCTCCGGATCGCCCTCCATGGGGAACAGAATAGTATTGATGGGCACGCCGCGGGGGAGCTCAGCCATGGCTGTGGTAAAAAATTGACGTCGCTGCGCACCACTGACCATAAACTTTTTCGGTGGTTGCTTACCCTGTGTAGGTAGGCCATCGGTCAGCAAGAATAGATTATCTGGGCGACTGTCAAAATCGGCAATGGCGGCAAAAGCATTACTTAAACTGGTACCGGCACTGGGACTGAATTGTTTGACTGCATCCACGGCTTGCTCTAACGCCAGAGAGTCTGCGGCATCTAGCCATTCACCTTCGGTGCCGGGAATCGCGACGCTTGCCTCAGTATTAAATAAATAGATTTGAAAGCGACTACTGGGCGGTAATTGTGCTAACAACCACTCAACTGTGCGCAATGTCCACTGCCATTTTGGCGACTGCTTTTTTTGTTCCTCCGGCATATTGCGCCGACGCACTGCATTGACCACGGTATCAGCAAGCATACTAGCGGAGCCATCGACCAGTATCAGTACTCGTTCGCCGCCGAGTTTCAGTCCGGTGAGATACTGGCGATTGCCATCGCCAATAAACTCGCGCACTTTATCGCCAAATTCGACTTCCTCCATCTGCGCGGTTTCTGCTTCAAGTTGCTCCACCTGTTGGCGCAGTTTATCGAGATCATTGGGATCGGCCTGAATACTATTCTCCTGTTCTTGCAAGTCAGTGAGTACTCGCTCGGATAGGCCCTGCGCCTCCACTATTTCCAGTTGAATTTTTTCCAAGCTATTGAGTAGTTGAGTTCTCTCTTCTTCAGCTTGGCGAATATCCATTTGTATAAGGTCGACCTCTGCGGCCAACTGGCTATCTGGCGTGATAATTTCAACTGCATTGTGGCGCAAAATTAAAAACAACAATGTTACGGCGCCGAAACCACAGGCCATAATATCCAAAAATGATAGGCTAAACGCGACATTGCGGCGCTTTCTAGACATGGCTCACCTCGATCAGAGGCAAGTATTGATCAGCTATCTGCAGTTGCTCTCCCGGCTGGCAGTGGCGTGGTAATTTAACCTGCAGGTCTTTCTGTTGGTGCAGTATTTCCAGCTGTTGATTTACCATCTGGATAATGAGTGCTGCATCCTTTTTATGTTTATTGGTTAGCCTGAGCTGATTATCTTGCCATTCAATGCTCAGCGGTTCATGCAGTGGGTAGGCTCTATTGTTATGCAGCACATGGCTGGCTTGGCGGGTCTCGCTGGCAACGTCCATTGATGAAGTCGACAGCTTTAACTGGCATATGCGTTGTAGGGGCTGATCACAGAGAGCTTGCTGAAGTTTGTTGCAGTTATCCAGACCTATAGCCTCAGGGCTGATTTGCGCGTCAGCAAATGCGCTCGCTAATTCGGGAATAACGCGACCACTGTGAGAAAAGCACAGTTTGGCTTTGTGGTATTTTTTAATCAGCGCAGTCAGGCCGCTCAGTCGTTGTTCAAATAATTCGGCAATATTATCTCGGTTCAATACAAGATTGAGCTCACCCTGCGGCGATGACAGATTAATTGAGAGTTTATCTTGCTGGCTCAGTTGCGTAAGCCAATCGGGCAGTTGATCGTAGAGGGCTTGCTCCGTCTCCGAGCTGTGCAGTGGATCATAGCGATAGTCTTGGATAAGTCGATCGCTGATATGGCGCGCGACGGCATTGTGCAGTTGCATCATACCCATATCAGGGAGCGTTTCTTGGTGGCTAATATTATTGGTCCCTGCACTCTGTTCGACTAGGCTGATCTGC
The DNA here is from genome assembly GCA_030741175.1 of Porticoccaceae bacterium. Lineage (GTDB taxonomy): Bacteria > Pseudomonadota > Gammaproteobacteria > Pseudomonadales > Porticoccaceae > HTCC2207. The sequence goes on along the minus strand of JASLVT010000098.1, from coordinate 1,760 downwards.
GTCTGATGCAATTGCATCTCCACTAGCAGCGTTGACTCTGTCTGCTGTGCGCAGATAGCCAGTGCACTATCTATTACGGCGCTGACTTGCACTGGTATGGCGCTGGCCAATCCGAGTAATAACGATAACTGCTCATCGGAAATGCTACCGGGAACCGCCAAAATAATGGCCTCAGGTGAACCACCGGTGTCTAATAATTGCTTTAATTGAGCAAAGGCGATATCGGCATGATGACGTGCCCATTGTTGTTGGCTGGGCAATGGTTGCTGATTGAGTTGCCGCCAGTACTGGTTGTAACTGTGCTGAGGCTGTTGCCATGCGCTAGCCCTTGCGATTCCACCGGTTGTAATGCCTGTTTTAGTCAACAGGGCAAAGCCGGGCTCGCTATGCAATATCCCCTGATCTGTTCGTAGCAACAGATGTAGGTCATTGAGTTCTACGACAGCGACAGACATGGCTTTTTCACTATTGCGGTGCTTTTAAAAAGCGTAACAGCTTATGTTCACAGTAGGCGTGGGAATCCAGTACCAGACGCTCCTGAATCAGTTGAAGTTGATGCATAAAAAACATCACGACCATGCTGATCAGCAGTGCGATAAAGGTAGAGTTAAAGGCCACGCCAAGACTGCTGGTCACACCGGCGATATCACCTTGCATTGCCTCATGCGCCTGACCCAGTGCCGCACCGATACCGCGCACAGTGCCAATAAAGCCGATGGAGGGAATAGCCCAAGTGATATAACGCACCATCGATAGTTCCGAGTCAAGGCGATCATTTTCCGTATCACAGACATTGTTGACTGCCTCAGTGGCAAATTGGACGCTATTGGTGACTTCAAATCTGGTCAGTGCGGTCTGCAATGCTCGCGGCAACAGATAACTGCGCTGCTCCTCTGGCAGAGATTGCAATGGCCGCGCCAGTTGCCCCGCATCCTCTGGCAATACGCGGGAACCCTCAGCTACTGAAATCAAGGGGCGCTCCAGCATATTTTTTTCGCGCAAACTGGTGCGAGTTTTATAGCCCATGATGGCCAGTGCCCAGAACATCAGAATAAAACAGGCTTCCTGCTCCAGATCCTTAATAACAATGAAAAATGAGCGTGGCACCTCATACTCCTCGCCAGCTGCGGCCATTTCAGCATGGTGGCGAATGGTGTTCTCGGCATTGGGGCGCACCACAGTGACAAAGACGGTATGCACAATAATGATTGATAGCAACAGAGCGACTAGCTGAAAAAACATTTCGTTGGTTGCGCGATGGGTTGGACTGTTCATGGTGCTATTCCTATTGTACTTATATATCTGATGGCAGAGGTACGGGGAAGTCTTCTGAGATCTCCTCGCTGGGCTTAAAATCTCTGTCCTCCGGTTGGTTTTCTTGCTGCTCCTGTGTTTTCGTGGCCGGTACTGTTTGCTCCTCGGCTGTATCAACAGACTCTTGCGCTAGCGCCATTATTGGCAACAGTAATATAACGCAACAAAATCTCATGGCTGACTTCCCGGGCTGTCCACGTAACGGGCGATTCTAAAGCCTACATCCAGACGCGCGTCGACACCAGCATCGCGGTAACTATGGCGCAATTCGGTGCGTGATCCAAGTGCCCAGCTGGCGCCGCGGATAACGTGGCGGTTACTGGATTCAGGGCCGGTTGGGTCAATAATTGGCTCGCCGCGATGAGGGCGCACGTCATAATAATCATTGACCCATTCTGAGACATTACCACTAAGATTGAATAGTCCTTTGGCATTGGCCTTAAAAC
>JASLVT010000097.1 GCA_030741175.1 Porticoccaceae bacterium | reverse complement strand
ACAAGAGACGCAGAAATTCGCATTTATCGCGATGACCTGTCTGTTTTTCTTTTGGGGCTTTATTACTGTTCTTAACGATATTCTGATTCCTTTCCTAAAAGAGTCTTTTGATCTTAATTACACGCAGGCAATGTTGGTGCAGTTCTGCTTCTTTGGCGCCTATTTTATTGTCTCTCCATTTGCAGGAAAGCTAATCGATAAAGTCGGTTATCAGCAGGGTATCGTGCTTGGTTTGCTGACGACTGCTGCTGGTTGCCTATTGTTTTATCCTTCTGCAGAAGTCCATATATACGCGCTGTTCCTGTTTTCATTCTTTGTATTGGCTAGCGGGATCACTATTTTACAAGTAGCGGCTAACCCCTATGTCGCTGCCTTAGGGCCAGAAAAAACTGCGGCAAGTCGGCTGAATCTAGCTCAAGCGGCTAACTCCTTTGGTACCACCGTAGGACCCATTGTCGGTTCAATGCTGATTCTGGGAGCCGTAGCTGCCGATGCAACTGCGGTGCAAATGCCCTACGTGATGCTTGGTGCTCTCTTGGTTGCAGCAGCGTTGTTATTTAGATTTATTAAATTGCCGGTATTAGCCCATGTGGAAGCTCAAGAGACTGGCTCTGAGGATTCCGTTTGGAATCATCGGCCTCTGGTACTCGGTGCGTTGGCGATTTTCCTATATGTCGGCGGTGAGGTTTCAATTGGTAGCTTCTTAGTAAACTATTTTTCTGAAAGCTCTATCGCTGGTTTGAGTTCTGCAGAGGCTGGTGAAATGGTTGCCTATTACTGGGGTGCCGCGATGATTGGTCGTTTGGTGGGCGCCGCGCTGATGAACTATATTGCCGCCACCAAGTATCTAGCGATTAATGCCTTAATTGCTATTGTGATGATTGTGGTGAGTATGAACACTACTGGCGACACGGCTATGTGGTCTATTCTGGCCGTGGGCTTCTTTAACTCTATTATGTTCCCAACTATTTTCACCATGGCAGTTAAAGGTCTCGGGCCAATGACTAGTAAGGGTTCTGGACTGGTATGTCAGGCTATTGTTGGTGGTGCATTGATTCCGGTGGTGCAGGGTGTTGCGGCCGATAGTATTGGTATCCAGTTAAGCTTTATTGTACCAATGTTGTGTTACATCTATATCGGTTGGTATGCGCTGAGAGGGGCAGATCAAGACTAAGACTAAAACTAAACTAAAAACCACTGTTGTTTGGCGGAATACCATCATAGGGTGTTCCGCCAAACATAATGCATAACCCGCCTATCTTGTAGACAAAGTCAGTCTGTCTATCCCGTGTACACAATTCCATATCGTTCTCACTGTTGATGTAATTCGTTTAACTCTGTACTGTTTGTAGCACAGAGGTTTCCATGTATGTACAACACAACGCCACTGGTTGCCTAAAGTAGATGCGCTAGTTATCTGCAAAATAATAAATAGGAGAGCAGTGAGTGGGTCAGTCTAATAGCAATCAATCAGTATCGATCAATATCCAGCAATCGGGTTTTTATCAGGGTTTTAACCGAATCGTTGCAGCCGTACCTAAAGTTGTCATCATTGCCTTAATTCTCTGGGTTGGTCTGTCTCCAGAACGTGCTGGTGAACAGCTTCTGGTTATGCAAAATTGGTCTATCTCTTCCTTTGGTGGTTGGTATATCTACGTTACAGCGTTCTTTACACTCGCCTGCCTGTTACTGGCACTCTGGCCGCGCACTGGTACGGTGGTGCTGGGGAAGCAGGATGAACAGCCAGAATTCTCCCTTTTTACCTGGCTGTCGATGATGTTTGGTGCCGGTATTGGTATCGGTATGCTGACCTATTCCACCGCCGAGCCGATTTTTCACTTTGCTACCAATCCGGACACTATTCAGGGGCTCAGTACCGGCTTGAATGAAGATAATGTGCGCAATGCCTATAAGTGGGCATTACTGCATTATGGTCTTACCCCTTGGGCTTGTTATGGTGTGGTGGGTATTTCCCTAGGCTATTTAAGTTATGGTCGCGGGTTGCCGCTGACCATTCGCTCTGGCTTGCAGCCGCTGTTTGGTCGTGCCATGTCGGGCTGGTTGGGTCACCTGGTGGATATCGCCGCTATTCTTGCGACATTGATTGGTTTAGGTGTCACCATCGGCTATGGCGTCTCCCAGTTTGCCTCCGGTATCTTTAATATCAGTGCCATGCAGTGGATTGTCGATGAGGCTGGCAAGCCAACATTGGCGGCGCAGATTATGGGCTTGGTGATCATAGTCAGTGCCTCCTGCTTATCTGCACTGTCGGGTCTTCAGCGGGGTATTAAATGGCTATCTAATATCAATATGGGATTGTCGATGTTTCTGGTGCTGTTTTTTGTATTGTTTGGTGCCACATTGTTTGCCGCGAAATCTTTTGTCTATGCGATTTGGGACTATTTGATTGCTTTGCCAGCAATGTCGACAACGGTGTGGAATAATCCAGATACCGAGGTAGGGGCGGCACTGCAGAGCTGGCAGGGTGCGTGGAATATCTTTTACTGGGCCTGGTGGATTGCCTTTGCGCCGTTTGTGGGATTGTTTTTAGCACGAGTATCTCGGGGTAGGACAGTGCGGGAATATGTGATGGGCGCAATGATTATTCCTTCATTGATCTGTTTGACTTGGTTTACGTTTATTGGCGCTACAGCGATCGACCTTGAATTGAGTGGCATTGCCCAAGGTGCCATTGTCAATGCAGATATCTCAGCACAATTATTTCAAACGATTAACCTAATACTATCGCCGGAATTGGCTATTGCCCTGTCTGTAGTGGTGGTGACATTACTACTGACGTTTTTAGTCACCTCAGCGGATTCAGGTATTTTAATTATTAATACCCTTGCCTCTGGCGGCGATCAAAGCCAGAAAAAAGCTACGCATGTGATTATTTGGGGTTTGATATTTGCGGTGCTGGTGGCGGTATTGCTTGCCGCTGGGGGTATGGATGCCTTGCGCTCGGCGATGATTATTGGCGCCTTGCCATTTTCCTTGGTTATGGCGCTGATGACTATTTCAATGGTCAAGGCCTTGGTGTTTGATCAAAAATAATATCGGTACGCTGATATAACAAAGATAAAAAAACCGGATGATGCTTGCGCACAATCCGGTTTTTTTTAGGCTATTGAGCTAGGCTCGACGTCGATTAGCTATTCTCGACAATACGCTTCATATCGGTCATATAGCCGCGCAATTCATGGCCAATAATTTCGACATCATGGTCACGAATAGCGTCATTTACCTCGATAAGACGGACATTATCCACTGCATTGGAACCCGATAATCCCTCACCTAAATCTTCTAGGGTCAATGAATTGGCGTGGTCTTGTAACAGTGGCACAGCGGCATGGCTAAACAAGTAGTTGCCGTACTCAGCAGTGTCAGAAATTACTACATTCATCTCGTAAAGCTTGTTGCGTGCAATACAGTTGGCGATCAGCGGCGTTTCATGCAGTGATTCATAATAGGCTGATTCTTCAATAATGCCGGAGGACACCATTGTCTCAAAGGCCAGTTCAACACCGGCTTTAACCATAGCGACTAAATAGATACCTCTGTCATAGTACTCCTGTTCAGTGATTTCAGTGGCACAGTCTGGAGCCTGTTCAAAAGTAGTCTCCGCCGTAGCAGCGCGCCACTTCAGTAGATTGGCATCGTCATTGTCCCAGTCGACCATCATGGTGCGAGAGAACTCACCTTCAATAATGTCATCCATATGTTTTTCAAACAGCGGACGCAGAATACCTTTCAGTTGCTCAGACATATCAAAGGCTCTGATTTTCGCTGGATTGCTCAAGCGATCCATCATATTGGTGATACCACCATGCTTAAGGCCTTCGGTTACCGTCTCCCAACCATACTGAATCAGTTTGCGAGCATAGCCGGCATCAACGCCAAGGTTGAGCAATTGTTGATGACCCAATATAGCGCCAGTCTGCAACATGCCGCACAGAATGGTTTGTTCACCCATCAAGTCAGATTTAACTTCAGCAATAAAGGATGACTCAAGAACACCGGCGCGATCACCACCAGTTGCGGAGGCATAAGCCTTAGCAATTGCCAAACCATCACCTTTAGGATCATTTTCAGGGTGCACAGCGATCAATGTGGGAACGCCAAAGCCGCGTTTGTACTCTTCTCGGACCTCTGTACCCGGGCACTTGGGTGCAACCATAATTACAGTGAGGTCAGGGCGAATCTGCATACCCTCTTCAACGATATTGAAACCATGGGAATAAGCCAGTGTAGCGCCTTGCTTCATCAGTGGCATCACCGCAGTAACAGCGGCGGTATGCTGTTTATCCGGCGTTAGGTTAAGCACCAGATCAGCATCGGGCACTAACTCTTCAGCAGTGCCAACAGTAAAGCCATTTTCCGAGGCCCACTGGAAAGACTGGCGCTTCTCTGCGATTGCCTGCTCACGCAAGGCATAGGAAATATTTAAGCCAGAGTCGCGCATATTCAGGCCCTGATTCAGGCCTTGGGCGCCACAGCCAATAATGACAATGTTCCAGTCTTTAATAAAATTGCAGCCATCGGTAAATTCACTGCGATCCATAAAGCGACACTTACCCAGCTGGGTTAACTTATCGCGCAAGCTAAGGGTATTGAAGTAGTTAGCCATATTGTTCTCCAAGCACCGTTTGACGGTGGATTACTCTGTTAAATTCGGATGTGCATTGTACCGATCTTTTATTATTGCTCAAAACGATATATATTCATCGCAGTGTTGCAATTTATGCAATGTAAAAGCTTATGAATAGGACCGTCTATGGATACGCGATCACTAAGGCTCTTTCAGCATCTGGCTAATAGCCTACATTTTGGTAAGACGGCAGCGGCCTATCACCTCAGTCCTTCAACGTTGAGCCGGGCTATTCAGCGGTTGGAGGAGGAGTTGGGGACACAGTTGCTGTTTCGTGATAACCGCTCGGTGCTACTCACTCGCGAGGGCAAAAAACTACTGACATATGCCGATCAGCACATCAGTCAGTTTGAATCATTAAAGCAGTCCCTTAATCAGTCGCAAAAAGATTTATCTGGTTCATTAAATATTTACTGCTCCGTGACCGCGTCCTATTCCTATCTGCCGCCACTATTAGAAAAATTTCGGCAGGCTCACCCCAATATCGATATAAAGTTGGATACAGGTGATGCCGCTGATGGTATCGATCAAGTGAAGAACCAGCGGGTAGATTTGGCCATCGCAGCGCGCCCTGATGATTTGGCGGCTAGCATACATTTTCAGACCATTGCCAGCGTCCCCTTAGCGATAACCGCACCCGCTATTAACTGCGCGGTCAAACAAGCCCTGCAAGCTGATACTGTCGACTGGGCTACATTGCCGATTATCCTGCCCGAGCATGGGGTGGCGAGAAAGCGATTTGAGCAGTGGTTTCGGCAAAAATACAGCGGTCGCCCCAATGTCTACGCCCAAGTAGCAGGTCAAGAAGCACTGGTCAGTATGGTGGCACTGGGATGTGGTATTGGCCTGTCGCCAATTGTGGTGGTGGATAATAGTCCGGTGAAAGACCGCGTTGAGCTATTGGCAGATAACAGTATTCCCCCATTTGACTTGGGGCTGTGTTGTTTTAAAAAGAAGCTTGATGATCCTATTGTGGCCGAATTTATGGCCATGGCCAATCAGCTATAAGCGACTTTTATATCGATAATCATATTTGTATACTCTTTGAGGGTTTGTATTGCGTGTTTAAGTGATAATCATCAAATAATTCT
>JASLVT010000096.1 GCA_030741175.1 Porticoccaceae bacterium | reverse complement strand
AGCGAGAATGCCATACAGTTCTTCAGAGCGGAGAGGGGCGGCGGCAACAGAACCAACCTGTGCGCCTTGATCTCCAAACAAAAAGCCCATCTCCTCTTCACGGAGCACTCCGCAAACTGCACTGTTTGCATTTAGCACTGTGCCGATGCGTTCATTGGCCTCTTCAGTTGTCACCACTCGAGCTTTGGTTTTATGCGTTTTTTTGTTATCGCCCAGAAGGATCAGGCTAAAGAAACCAACCTCAAAATCATTGTCGAGGCTATCATAAACGACAGATACCATATCGGCGAGGTTTTGCGTCTCCAATAGCTTTAGTACTAAGCGCTTGGTCTTTTCAAAAAGGAGATCATTATCATTGGCAACAGTGAGAATGCGATCTAGGCGTCCACGCATTTCTAAATTGCGATCGCGCATTACCTCAACCTGACGCTCCACCAGAGAAACTGCCTTACCGCTATTGTGCGGGAGTTCGAGTATTTCTAAGATATCTGGGTTATCGGCGAGGAAACTCGGATTTTCATTGAGAAACGCCCGCACCATGTCTTCCTTGGAGTCAATCTGTTGTTCTTCGCTCATATTCGTACTCGCCCGTGAAAAACACTGACTGCTGGCCCAGTCATAAATAGAGGTTCATTGTCCCCTCGCCATTGGATCCTGAGATCTCCGCCAGTTAACTGCATTGTTACCGGTGAGTCTACCAGTTCCTGACGTATAGCGGCTACAGCTGCAGCGCAGGCTCCGGATCCGCAAGCCTGAGTTTCGCCAACACCGCGCTCAAATACGCGTAATTTAATCTTGTTGCGATCGATTATTTGCATAAACCCGACATTAACCTGATTGGGGAAGCTAGGATGTGACTCCAATACTGGCCCTAGAGATGCGACGGGCGCCTTGTCAATATCCTCAACCTGCAATACGGCATGGGGATTACCCATTGAAATAGCGGCGATCTGATGATTCTGGCCATTGACATCAATATCGTACAGCGTTGCGGGTTGATCAGCCTGGAATGGAATCTGTGCCGGATCTAATTGTGGTACCCCCATATTAACGGTGACCAATTTGTTAGTTTCCAACTGCAGTTCCATTACACGGTTTTTGGTTTTGACAATAACAGGGTTTTTACCTGTAAGTCGTCGGTCCTGAACGTAGCGTGCTAGGCAGCGCGCACCATTGCCACATTGTTCGACCTCACCACCGTCTTGATTGAAGATACGGTAGTTAAAATCAATACCCGGCTCTGTCGGCGGCTCAATGACCAACACTTGGTCACAGCCGATGCCTCGCGAGCGATCGGCCAGGCGTCGAACCATCGATGCTGTAATGCGGACATTTTGTGTGACAGCATCGACAACAACAAAGTCATTGCCAAGACCATGCATTTTGGTGAACTTCATCAACATAGAATTGACCTTAGTTTTCCTCGGGCAATAATTTCTCACCTCGGACTAAATCGGCAATGGTTTCTCGAGCACGAATTAAATGGGTTTGCTCCCCGTCAACCATAATTTCAGCCACCCTAGGACGGCTATTGTAATTCGAGCTCATGGCAAAACTGTAGGCTCCCGCAGAGAATTGGCACAGTCTATCGCCAGCAGTAATTGCCAGTGATCGATCTTTGGCGAGAAAGTCACCGGTCTCACAGACTGGGCCCACCACATCATAGATTGCTTCGACCGCGTCTGTATTAGTTTTTATCGGCTGAATATCCATCCACGCTTGATAGAGGGCTGGGCGCAACATATCGTTCATACCAGCATCGACAATAGCAAAATTCTTTTCACCATTGTTTTTTATAAATTGCACTTGCATCAGCAACAGGCCGGCATTTGCTGTTAAGGAGCGACCCGGTTCCATAATCAATGTTTCATGTCTGCCTTCAAGTTGTGGCAACAGTTCAGCCATATAATCTGCAACAGAGGGAACATCCTCGTTCTGATACAGCACACCCAAGCCACCACCAATATCGATATGTTGCAATTTGATACCCAGGGTTTCCAATTGCTTAACCAAAATCAACAGACGATCCATCGCATCGATAAAGGGTTTAATATCGGTCAACTGTGATCCTATATGACAATCAACACCGACCACGTTGATATTTTCCATGGTTGCTGCGCGCTCATAGAGTTGAGGAGCCGCATTTATATCAACTCCAAACTTATTTTCTTTTAGTCCAGTAGAGATATAGGGATGAGTTTTAGCATCTACATCAGGGTTAACTCTAAGAGAGACAGGAGCGATCCGGTTCTCTTCCCCTGCAGTCATATTCAATAGTTCCAGTTCAGCTTCTGATTCTACATTGAAGCAATGGATACCGACCGCGAGGGCGCGGCGCATTTCATCGGCAGTTTTAGCAACACCGGAAAATACCACTTTACTGGGATCGCCGCCGGCGAGTAGTACTCTCTCCAATTCCCCCTCAGAGACAATATCGAAGCCTGCCCCCAGTCTAGCTAGGGTCTGTAACACGGCAATATTAGAATTTGACTTCACCGCATAACAAATTAAATGGTCCCTTTCGCCAAGAGCATTTTTATAGGCCATAAAATGTTGCGTAAGAGCGCTCTTGCTATAGACATAGCATGGGGTACCATATTGATTCGCGATGTCGTCAAGCGCGACGCCCTCCAAAAAAAGGCTTTGGTTATGAGTGGAAACTGTGTTGTGCATAGGGCGTTAGGATTCGCTGTTTTCTGGGTTAGTTTGCTGAACTGTACTTTCGTCTTGGGGAAGATATAGTTCTCCGATATTACCGCAGCCAATGAGCCCTGCCACTAGTACTAAGGTACAAAAAAGCTGGATAATACGAATAAACATGGATAACCCCCCTCAAAATCGTAATTATAGCGGCTGTGGTAGAACACAACCAAGCTATTATGTGCTGAGAATATGTACCGAGAAGATGCGCTGAGAAAAATTTTTGGATGCTAGCCAATGAATGAAGCAGAATTTAACCAGACCGTTGATGAACTCATGTTTGCAATTGAAGAGAGTATTGATAACAGCGGTGCAGATATTGATTATGAGAACAGTGCAGGCATGCTGACAATTACCTGTGAAGCCAATGGCTCCCAGATTATCTTGTCGCGCCAGCCAGCGATCGGAGAAATATGGCTGGCCGCGCGTTCTGGTGGTTTTCACTTTCGCTTACAAGAAACCGAGAGAGCTGGCGATGCCGAGCGGATGTGGTGCAACACCCAGAGTGGAGAACCACTGTCCAGTATGCTTAGCGAGGCATGTCTAGCGCAGTCTGGCGAAAAGATCAGTTTCGACTTTTGACATGCTGCAATGCGCGTTCAGCTGCCGCTCTGACCTGATCGGGCGCGGTGCCGCCGATATGATTGCGTGCAGCAACTGACCCCTCTAGTGTCAGCACCTCAAACACATCATCGCTGATTTGGTCAGAAAACTGCTGTAGTTCCTCAAGGCTCATCTCAGAGAGATCCTTGTTCTCGGCGATACCATAGGCGACAGATTTGCCGACAATCTCATGTGAGTCGCGAAATGCGATACCTTTGCCGACAAGATAGTCTGCCAGATCAGTTGCTGTGGAAAAACCACGCAAAGCAGCCTCAGCCATAGCCGCTCTATTGGCCTTGATGGCAGGCACCATATCGCCAAACGCGCGCAGGCAATCACTAACGGTATCTACCGCATCAAAAAGTGGCTCTTTGTCTTCTTGATTGTCTTTGTTGTAGGCCAACGGCTGTGATTTCATCAGTGTTAGCAGAGCGATCAAATGCCCGTTTACTCGGCCGGTCTTGCCGCGCACCAACTCGGGAACATCAGGATTTTTTTTCTGCGGCATAATTGATGAGCCAGTACAGAATCTGTCCGGTAAATCAATAAACTGGAATTGTGCCGAAGCCCATAAAATAAGTTCTTCGGACATTCTCGACAGGTGCGTCATCAGCAGACTGGCGAAAGCGCAGAACTCAATGGCAAAGTCGCGATCACTGACTGAGTCCAGTGAATTTTCTGTCGGTTTATCAAAGCCCAATTGTGATGCGGTTAATTCGCGGTCAATTGGATAGGTTGTGCCAGCTAATGCTGCCGCTCCGAGCGGACTCTGATTGAGCCTTGCGCGGCAGTCCATGAGGCGCCCATAGTCACGCTCCAACATTTCATTCCAAGCCAGCAGGTGATGGCCAAAAGTGACTGGTTGAGCAGTCTGCAGGTGAGTAAAACCCGGCATAATACTGTCAGCCTCAGCGGTAGCAAGCTCAATTAAGCCGCTTTGTAGCGTAGCAAAAAGCGGCTTGAGCTCATCGATTTGATCTCTTAGCCACAGTCGAATGTCGGTAGCCACCTGATCATTTCTCGATCTGCCAGTGTGCAGTTTTTTACCGACAATACCAATGCGCTCGGTTAGTGCCGCTTCAATATTCATATGCACATCTTCAAGGGCAACGGACCAAGCAAAGCTACCCTGCTCAATCTCTGCAGCAATCTCCTCGAGTCCAGTGGTAATAAGCTGCAACTCGTCCTCGCTGAGCACCCCGGCCTGGCTCAGCATATTGGCATGGGCTAGTGAGCCCTGAATGTCTTGTTGGGCCAAGCGCTGATCAAAATCTACCGATGCCGTAAATCGTGCCACAAAGGCATCGACAGGCTCGTTGAATCGGCCGCCCCAAGCTTGATTGGTTTGGCTAGCGGATGTTTTTTTATCAGAGTTGCTCATTCGGCGTTGCTCAGTTAGTGACTGCGAGCGGAATTATAGCTAATCCTGAGGTTAAGTGGGTAGAAGATAACATTTGATACGCTGACCTATTGAGCGTTCAGATAGAGGGTCAAGCGAATAAAGATGTCCGTTATCTAATGCACTACAGTTAGCGGTTTATTGCTCAGCCATGGATGGTATAAAAGACGACAGTCTATTTTCGCCAAATAATGGGGTTGCTCTGACAAAACAGGCCAAATCGTTGATAATGGGCGTCTATCGACTGACTATCAGGTTTTTTTAGTGACCCAAATTATTCGCATAGCGACGAGAAAGAGTGCATTGGCCCTGTGGCAGGCAGAATTTGTTAAGGCGCAATTATTAGTCCACCATCCAGAATTAGAGGTGGAGCTGGTGCCGATGAGCACCAAAGGTGACAAACTCCTCGATACGCCATTATCCAAGGTGGGTGGCAAAGGGCTATTTGTTAAGGAATTAGAAGTCGCCATGCTTGAAGGCAGAGCGGATATCGCCGTCCATTCGATGAAGGACGTGCCCATGGAATTTCCCGAGGGACTGGGATTGGCAGTTATTTGTGAGCGTGAGGATCCGCTTGATGCCTTTGTTTCCAATGATTATCAGCACATAGAGCAGCTTCCAGACGGCGCGGTTATTGGTACCTCTAGTCTGCGCCGTCAGTCACAGATCCAAGCCAGCTTTCCCTCTCTGCGTATCAAAGAACTGCGCGGCAATGTGAATACTAGGCTGAGTAAGCTAGATAATGGTGAGTACGACGCCATAATCCTTGCCAGTGCCGGCTTAATTCGTCTGGAGATGAGCAATAGAATTAGCAGTCGACTGCCATCTGACTTATCACTGCCTGCTGGCGGGCAGGGGGCTGTGGGCATTGAATGCCGCACTGGGGATCAAACCATTCTAGATCTCCTAGCACCGTTGAATCATGTGGGTACTGCTCACTGTGTGCTGGCTGAGCGAGCCGTCAACCGCCATTTACAGGGAGGCTGTCAGGTGCCAATTGCCTGTTTTGCTGAGCTTAATCCTGAGGGCACAGCCCTTTATATGCG
>JASLVT010000095.1 GCA_030741175.1 Porticoccaceae bacterium | reverse complement strand
ATAATCAGGCCAATACGCTGATTCGGGTTTTCTGCCAACTGTTGCGCGGCCCACTGGGTAGCGGCAAGTAACTCCTGTTGATTATCAGCGCACTCGACTAATAACGGGCTTCCATCTTCAGCCTGAGGCGTTATTTCCTGCTGGCAATCTGTTGCCTTGGCAATAACTGACTGCTGTACGGGCGGCATTGACTGAAAGCCATAAAGGTAAATCTGCTCTTCATTGACAAGCGCAGATTGAGCAAAACCCTCCGCCACCAACTGCCAGCTTCTAGCAGTTGTAACCAGTTGGTTACGAGACAATAGCTTTTGGTAGGCCTCTGCCCATTGAATAAACTGGCGACTACTGGGAGTACTCTTGGGTATCTGTTGTTCTGACAGATCCCAGTTTTGAACTATGTCATAAGTCTCGGCAGCTAACTTGCTAAACCGCCCATCGGCATAGGTGCTGGCATCAATAGCTGACTGCGCTCCACAATCAGCGATAGCACGATCCCAGTAGTAACGACTTTGCTGTTGTCCCACAATAGCGAGGCCGGTTACCAAGGCGTGATTCTGATCTTGCAACTCATCCCAACAATGTCGTAACCAGTGATCAATGGACGTAACTCTGGGCGCTATCCATACGGTCTTGGTTTTGTGCATCTCTGCAGCCCAAGACTCAGCTATCTGCGCCGCCAGGCGTTGATTGGGTGTCAATATCAACCGTCCCGCATGGAGCGGCTCACGGAAGGGGGTTATATCGATTAGCGGCGGTAGCATGACACCAAAGCACTCTTGTTTATTTCGCTCTATAATCGCAAAACAGCGGTGTAATTGACAGAGGACTGGTACAATTAAACGATGCAAACATCAATAAGTCTCAGTCTGATCATTTGGAGTCTCGGCGGCGTCATTGTCGGTATGCTGCTGGGCTATGTCCTCAGTCGAAGTTTATCGCGCAATCAACAAACTGCAGAGGTCGCTGAGATCAAATCGGCCAATGCATTGCTTGAACAGCGACTAGTGAGTCAGCAGGCTCAGTTTGATGCGCAGCTCAAATTGTTACAAGACGCCAAAGTAACTCTCGGGCAGGAGTTCGAAAATCTAGCAAATCGAATTTTTGATGATAAACAGGCAAAATTTTCCGCTCAGAGTAAAGAGGCTATTGAGCATTCTCTCAGCCCATTGCGGCGAGATATTGGTGATTTTCGCAAGCAGGTGGAAACTGTTTACGATAAAGAAAATGCCGATCGCAATAAATTGGTTGGTCAGATTAGTGAACTGCAAAAACAAACCTTACAGGTGTCTGCCGATGCGGTGAGCTTGGCCAATGCGTTGCGCGGCGATAATAAGGCGCAGGGTAACTGGGGTGAGTTTGTATTAGAAAAGTTGTTAGAGGACTCTGGGCTATCCAATGGTCGAGAGTATGAAACTCAGGTTGCACTCAAAGATGAATCCGGTAAACGACGCAATCCCGATGTTATTGTGCATTTACCTGAAGGTCGCGATATTGTTATTGATGCCAAGGTCAGTCTGGTGGATTACGAAGGCTATTTCCACGCCCAAGACGAAGAGAGTAGGGCTCAGTGTCTAGCGCAACACCTAGCCTCGATGCGCGCTCATATAAAAGGACTTAGTGGTAAGGACTATGAGAGTTTAGCAGGGGTCAACAGTCTGGATTTTGTGTTGATTTTTGTGCCTGTTGAGGCGGCATTTATGCTCGCTCTTGATCATGATCCAGATATGATGCGTGATGCCTATGATCGCGGCATTATCTTGGTCAGCCCAAGTACTTTAATGGTGACGCTGCGAACGATAAAAAATCTATGGCGCTATGCCGATCAAAACCGCAATGCTCAGCTTATCGCTGAGAAAGCGGGCGCACTCTATGATCAATTCGTGCTCTATGTAGAGTCTTTAGATGAGGTAGGCCGTCACTTGGATAAAAGTACCGAGGCATGGGATACCGCGCGCAAGAGATTGTCTACAGGGCGGGGAAATCTGTTGCGGCGCAGTGAGGAGCTTAAAAAACTGGGTGCCAAAACCAAAAGAACCATGCCAGCTGATCCATCGATAACCGATCTGTCCTCAGATCAGGATATTCCCAGTCTAGAAGATAAGGATAGCAACGACTGATAGTGGAGATCCGTGCCGATGCTAATATCTGTAGCGCTAAATCCCACTAATACCACCAAATGCATCTTAGCATGCATCGATATTGCGGAACCCAAGCCGACTTGTACTTGCGTATAATGGGCACTGTAAAACACGTAGAGACTATTTGTTATGGATTATCTTCAGCTCGCTTTCTGGGCGGCCTTGTTGCTTGTGTCGGCTCTGGCTGGGTATGCGGCTTATTTATGGCAAAAGCTACGAGTTCAACAGACTCAACTCAAGGCGCAGACGGAACAACTACAGGCCGATCTGCAATCTAAGAATCTTGAAGCACGACAGTCAATTCAGATTATTGCGCGAGCATTATTGCAAAAGGATCTATCTGATACCGAGGCTGCTATGCGTATTGGTTTTCTCTCTCAGCAAGTAATTGCCACCGAGGCTGAAGAACAGCAGTTTGAGGTATTTCGGCAATTAGCGGAGGCCACTGCCTATATCCCCATTCTCGATGATTGGGCAATGCTGGAGAAATCAGAAAAGAGACGGCTTAACGCTGAACGCAAAAGCATTGAAGCTAAGTATGCCGACTTTATTCAGGCTGGTGCTCAGCAATTGGTCAATATTAGCCTTCACTAAGCGGATCGACTGAGTAGCACACCTGACTCAAGGTGCTCGGTCCATGGGAATTGGTCGAACACCGCGGCGGCTTCAATAGCATGTGTTTTGGTAATCTCAGCAAGGTTTTGTGCCAGCGTGTTTGGATTGCAGGAAATATACAGAATGCGGTCAAAGCGACACAGCAGCTTCTCGGTATCGGCATCTAGACCTGCCCGGGGCGGATCAACTAGCACGGTTGAAAAGTTATAGCTGTCCAAATCAATATGGGCCAGCCGACGGAAGGGGCGCTGTTTATTGAGCGCCTGAGTGAGCTCCTCAGCAGATAATCGCACTACCTCAATATTATCGATTTGATTGGCGGCAAAATTGGTCAATGCGGAATTTACCGACACCTTGGATATCTCCGTTGCCAGCACAGCATTAAAGTGGCGTGCGAGTGGCACCGTAAAATTGCCATTGCCACAATAGAGCTCCAACAGATCCTGACTATTGCTATTGGCAACGCAATTACTAGCCCAATTAAGCATCTGACAATTGATCCCAGCATTGGGTTGGGTAAAGCCAGACTCCACCTGCTGATAACTATATTGGCGATCATGCAACTGCAGCACTTCAGTCACATAGTCTCGATCTAACACCAGCTTTTGCTTGCGGCTACGACCAATAATGGCGACATCAAGCTCAGTCTGTAATGCTCTTGCTTCAACCTCCCATTGTTCATCGAGAGGGCGGTGATAGATCAGTGTTATCAGTGCCTCACCACTGGTGGTGGTTAGAAATTCTACAGAAAAGCATTTGCGACTCAGTATCTCACTGCGATTCAGCGCATCTAGTAATGGCGGCATCAGTTGATTAATCAGTGGTGCACCAATGGGAAAATCCTGAATAAATGGGCGCTTTTCACCCGGCTTATTCATCGCATAATGAGCCTGCCCATTTTCATGCCACACACGAAATTCAGCGCGCATACGAAAGCCCAAGGGCTCTGAGCGATGAACGGTTGCTCTATCTAACTGCACCCCAGCATCAGCCATGGTCTGATAGAAACGCTGGATCTTGTTGTCGAGCTGTAGCTGATACTGATCTGGGTCTTGATAATCGATGCTCATAGGCTGGAAAAGGCCTGGTCGGTTTTAGCGGCGGCGGCAAAATCATTGAGATGTAAACCGGCGATACTGTGTGACCACCAGCTCACTGTTACCGAGCCATATTCCAGCACTAGTTTAGGATGGTGATCATTGGCCTCAGCGATCTCGGTAATCAGCGCGGCAAACTTCATAGCAGCAACGAAATCTGCAACAGAGAAGTGGCGCTGTAATTGCAAAACGCCATCAACCTCGCTGATCTGCCAGTTTTTAACTTGCGCTTGCAGAAGTGCTATTTCCGGCGCAGTTAGCCGTTGTGCATGTTTATCTGTCGCCTTACCTTGCATGGCGCAGAGCTCATCATAGGTATAGGCTTTCATAGGCAATTCTTAGGCTTTGGCAATCCGGCCAGCAGGGCAACTGATTTTGCGGGGCTGCCGGGAAATTTTTCATTGAGATACAGACTGCGACCTTTTTCAACGCCGAGGCTTGATGAAACTGATTTACACAGCGGCCGCATCGAGGGCGAAAAGCCAAACTCATCAAAAAACATTCTAGCTACCAATAATACTTGAATATGCTCGTCGGTAAGGCTGATATCGAGCTCAGCAGCCTTGGACTGAGCCTGTTCCGCAGTCCAGTTGGGGAGCTTGCTAAGATGATTTGGCTTGCTACTCATGACATTTTAAAGCTCAGGATTTTAAAAAAGTTCAGGGATTAAAAAAGCCCCGCCGTACAGCAGGGCTTTTAATTATAACGCACTGACTAGATTCAGTTAATCGTCGCCCATAATGCCAAAGATCTGCAACAAGCTGATAAACAGGTTGTAGATCATTACAAATAGGGTCACGGTGGCACTGATATAGTTGCGCTCACCACCATGAATGATAGCGCTGGTTTGCCACATAATTATCGCTGAGGACAAAAAGGCAAAAACCGCACTTACAGTAAGTGACAGAGCAGGTATTTGTAGGAAATAGTTAGCTATCGCCGCAACAAACGCTACCAACATACCAGTCATTAAAAAGCCGGTCATAAAGTTCAGGTTCTTTTTCGTGGTCAACACATAGGCTGAAGAAGCGAAGAAGATCAGAGCAGTAGAGCCCAATGCCATAACGATGGGTTCGGCGCCTTTAACGGCCAAGAACATGCTTAGGATAGGACCCAGAGTAAAACCCATCCAGCCGGTAAGTGCAAAAACCCAGACGATACCACTGCCGTTGTTTTTGTTCTTCTCTACCATCCACAGACATATAAAGTAGGGTAGTAGTGTCCACAGGCCGAAATAGGGTGCATTGATAGCCATAGCAACACCTGCCATTACTGCACTAAACGCCAGTGTGACGCTGAGTAAGAGGTAAGTATTGCGCAACACCTTGGCGACATTGGCATCTAGGGCGGTGCTTTCAATACCTTGAGGCATTGCCTTGGTGCGGTACTTATCAGTTTCCATAACAATATCCTAAATTGATTAACAAGTTGATGGTTGAATAATACCTATTGTAATCACAATAGCCAATATCCGTTTTACCGATAGGGTGACTTATTGGTTCACAGCGCCAACGGTGGAGAGGTCTTCTAAGGCGGGATCTATAACAAAGCTCTGCAGATCAAAACCCTCGGGATCCATACACAACACCCAGCCAAGATCATGCCAGTCGCCGAGTACAATTCGTTCACCGCCACTGTGTTGGTGCCGATCTGGACGATGGGTATGACCATGAATAAGTCTGGTAACATTATGTCGCTCCAGCACTGCTTCCACGGCCTGATTATTGACATCCATAATAGCACTGGCCTTGTTGCTATTGGCCTGCATGCTTTTGGCACGCAACTGATCAGCAATGCGTTGCCGTCGCTTGACAGGTAATAGCTTAAACAAGAACTGATATAGGGGATTGCGCGCATAACGCCGGAACCGTTGATAGGCCTGATCATCGGTACATAGGGAGTCCCCATGCATCACCAGT
>JASLVT010000094.1:2616-5789 GCA_030741175.1 Porticoccaceae bacterium | reverse complement strand
TGTGCTATTTGAACAGCATTTTTGTTCTCTAAGTCCCAGCCTGTTCGGATCTTCAGCGTTACAGGCACATCAACAGAATCAACGACTTGTTTCAGTATGTCGGCAACGAGAGAAGGGTTTTTCATTAAGGCAGAGCCAGCAAGTTTTTTACAGACCTTTTTTGCAGGGCAGCCCATATTAATATCAATAATTTCTGCACCACGAGAGATGTTAAAGCGCGCGGCTTCCGCCATCATTTCGGGGTCATAGCCGGCAATTTGCACTGATCTAGGAGCGGGCTCTTCGCCAAATTGAATGCGCAGGCGAGACTTTCTTGTATCCCAGGTAGTGGGATCTGCGGCGACCATTTCAGATACCACCAAGCCTGCGCCCATTTCACGACAAAGTCTGCGGAAAGGCAGATCTGTCACCCCGGCCATCGGCGCAAGAACAGTTTTGCGATTAATTTGATAGGGGCCAATATTGAACAAGTGAATCCTAGGGGTCGCGTAATTTGGATCGCCATTCTACCCTCTGCACTACTGATTAAAAAGTGATCAATAAAAAATAATGTTAAATTTCTCTGCTGTTAACGGTGGTCGCGTATTTGAATAGAGGCTTTGGTTGCAGCGCTATTAGGATTCGGTAGCTGCATATTGACAGCAATCTCTTGGTTTACCTTGAGTAAAGGTTGTTGATCTGCTTTGTCCTGAAGATACTCTGCAGGGGTAATAATATGCTGGGTCAACAGTTGGTGATTATGATCGGAAAAGATAATCGCCAGTTTAGGCATAGGCTCAATATCAACGCCTAGATTTACCATCAGAAAATTGATGCTGATTTGATCGGGGTACTGTGGGTTTGTATGCACTGTAAAGTCGTAAATTTGGATCTGACTGTGACTCGATTGCTCAGCAATAGGGCATTGGGCGTAATCGCAGAAGACAGTCAGTGCCGATCGATAGCCTGCCTTTGCACTCAAAGTTTCGCTATTAACATAGACCCATAGCATCAGGGCAGCAAGACTGCCGAGCAATATGGCACTGACTATTACTAGGGCTCGTCTGTTGGGTTTGCGCTCTATCACCTCTGTCTCATCGCGACGAAACGGGTTGGGGATATCAACTTGATCAGGAACCCTGTCATCTAATAAATCATCCAGCATATCGGCGAACTTGCTATGATTCTCTGCACTGTCAGCCAGTGCTGAATCAATGATTTCACGACTAATTTCTTGTTCCAGTTTTTCGTTTAATGCACCGTTGAGTTGCTGCTCCACTTGGTTAGACATATCGTCTAAGCCATCTAGTACGTAGGGTAGGTAATCAATATTGATGTCATCTGGGGTTGTTTTCTCTTCGCACTCCTTGGCATCAAACACTTTTAGACAGTTGCCGCAACGAACCAAACCTGAAGCAGCGGATAGCTGACTTGGTTCAGCGCGAAAGGCAGTGTTGCAGGCTGGGCAGCGGGTAACAATGTCAGACATTTGGTTCCGGAGCTAATGTGTTTATCTGCAGTTTAGCAGTATTGTGCAGTATTTTGAGAGCTAACTTTAGTGATGCGTCTTGCGGGCAGACAGTTGTGCCCACTCGTCTTCGGTAGTTGTTTGTGTAAACTCAAAACAGTGCAGATAGGGAGCGGATACATCATCAATCTGAGTGCTGAGTAGTCCAGATAGGCAGAGAAGTCCTTGAAACTCAGTGAGATCGCTGATGGTTGGTGCCAGTGCAATAAGAGGTGCGGCGAGAATATTGGCCAGCATTATATCGGCCTTGGCATCCTCAGGAATTGCCTGTGGAAGGCAGGTTAAAAGTTGAGTATCCGCGATACCGTTGCGGCGAGCATTATCACGACTTGCTATTAATGCTTGGGGGTCGTTATCAATTGCGATCACTCTCTTAGCCCCTAGCAACAAAGCTGCAATACCCAAGATGCCAGAACCACAGCCGTAATCGACGACAGTTTTGTCGGTCAGATCTTGTTGATCCAGCCAGCGCAGGCAGAGATGTGTGGTTGGGTGACTGCCAGTTCCGAAAGCGAGCCCCGGATCAAGCAATAAATTAATTGCATCAGGTTCCGGCACATTGCTCCAACTTGGACAGATCCACAGTCTGTCGCCACATTGCCGTGGTTGAAAATATTTTTTCCATTCTTGGGACCAGTCTTTATCCTCTAGCAGTTCCCAGCAGAGCTCGGTATCTACGGTGGCTCGAAGTTGTGTTGAGATTTGCTCAATATCCACAGAGGCTGGATACAAAGCCTTGACGATACATTGATCCCAGAGCGGTGTCTCACCAACACCGGGTTCAAGAATGGGTTGATCAGCGGCGTCTTCTATAGTGACAGAGACTGCGCCAGTGTCCATTATGGCATCTTCGGTTGAGCTGCTATTTTGGCGAGATACTTCAGTCTGAAGTTGAACCCATTGGGAGGACATTCCGTTTACAGACCAAGCTTTTTTTCGAGGTAGTGGATATTCACGCCACCTTTTTTAAATTCCTCATCTCTAACCAGATCTTCATGTAGTTCGATATTGGTTTTGATTCCGTCGATCACCATTTCATCCAGAGCATTTCGCATTCTAGATAATGCTGAATTGCGATCGCGCCCATAGGTAATCACTTTGCCAATTAGTGAGTCGTAGTTCGGTGGCACGCGGTAGCCATTATAGATATGCGAGTCAACGCGAACACCATTGCCGCCCGGTGCATGATAGGCTTCGATCATGCCTGGTTGAGGTAAAAAACTCACTGGGTCTTCTGCATTGATACGACATTCAAAGCTATGACCGCGGAAAATAATATTTTCCTGCTTAAAGCTCAGCGGCCTGCCGCTAGCGATAAGCAATTGCTCTTTAATAATATCGACACCGGTGATCATTTCTGACACTGGGTGCTCGACCTGCACTCTGGTATTCATCTCAATGAAGTAATAGTTACCGTCTTCATAGAGAAACTCAAAAGTACCGGCGCCGCGGTAATTCATTTGAATGCAGGCATTAATGCAACTTTCAAAAACCGCTTGACGAGCATCTTCTGGGATATTGGGGGCGGGCGCTTCCTCAATTACCTTTTGGTGACGGCGCTGCAGCGAGCAGTCCCGATCGCCCAAATGAATAGCGCTGCCTTGGCCATCCGATAACACCTGGACTTCAACATGCCGTGGATTCTGTAAAAACTTTTCCATATAGA
>JASLVT010000094.1:0-2518 GCA_030741175.1 Porticoccaceae bacterium | reverse complement strand
AGGCTCTGCTCATCATCTACTACTCGCATGCCCCGGCCACCGCCACCTGCGGCAGCTTTAATGATAACGGGATAGCCTATGCGTCGTGCCGTGGCTTTCAGGAATTCTGGATCATTGGTAAGGGGGCCGTCGGACCCGGGAACGGTGGGAACACCCGCTGCTTTCATGGTTTGAATTGCAGCGACCTTATCGCCCATGATGCGAATGACTTCAGCAGTCGGTCCGATAAAGGTGAAGCCACTGTTCTCTACTTGTTCGGCAAAATCAGCATTCTCTGCTAGGAAGCCATAACCTGGGTGCACTGCCTCAGCGCCAGTAATTTCCATGGCACTAATAATTGCTGGTACATTCAAGTAACTTTGCGGTGAGGGGTTGGGGCCTATACAAATTGCCTCATCCGCCAGTTTTACATGTTTTAATGCCGCATCGATCTTTGAGTGCACGGCAACAGTTTTGACGTCCAGCTCTTTGCAGGCACGAAGGATTCTCAGGGCAATTTCGCCGCGGTTGGCGATAAGCACTTTATCGAGCATGGTCTAGTTCCTAGCTAGCATTAAACGATAGTGAAGATAGGCTGGTCGAACTCTACGGGCTCACCATCTTCGACCAAGATAGCACCTATAGTGCCGGCCTTATCAGCTTCAATTTGGTTCATCATTTTCATCGCCTCAATGATGCACAATACGTCACCCGGTGCGACGCTCTGACCTACGCCAGTAAATGTTGGAGATCCCGGCGCTGGCGAGCTGTAAAAGGTGCCTACCATGGGAGAGCGTACAATATGCCCAGCTAATTCGTCGGCAACTGCTGCGGCAGTCTCTACCTCAGGCGCTGGGCTTGGTGCTGTTGCTGCCGCTGCTGGCGGCGCTATCACCGGTGCGGGCGCTGCAATTGGTGCTACTTGAGCGACAGTGCCTCCGCGGCTAATACGCACAGACTCTTCCCCTTCTGTTATCTCTAGTTCATTGATATTTGATTCTTCAAGCAGCTCGATGAGCTTCTTAACTTTGCGAATATCCATCCTATTCTCTCGATCGATTCTAATTAATGGTCAAGCTTGCTCAGCACAGCGTGCAGGGCAAGGTGGTAACTGTTGGCGCCGAAACCGCAGATTACGCCTTCTGCAATATCGGAAAAATAAGAATGGCGGCGGAATTCCTCTCGTGCATGGACATTGGATAGATGCACTTCTATAAAGGGAATCTCCACTCCGAGCAGGGCATCACGCAACGCCACACTGGTGTGAGTGAAGGCGCCTGGGTTGATGATAATAAACTCAACTCCCTGCTGTTTAGCGCCATGGATATGCTGTATCAACTCAAATTCAGCATTGCTCTGTAGGGCCAGTAGTTCATGGCCAGCCGCCGTTGCAGAGTCCATCATTTGTTGATTAATCTGCTCGAGACTTTCGCCACCGTAGATCTCTGGTTCGCGGGTGCCCAGAAGATTTAAATTGGGTCCGTGTAGAAGAAGGATCGTCGACATAAATTGCACTCATGGCATAACTAGCTTGCGGAGCAGTCTGCACTAAAAAACACAGGCTGTCTAGAAAATGCGCGAAAATATCATTTTCGGCGAAATTAGCGGAATTTAACTGGATTTTTAGGTGTTTTCCTTGCAACTAATTTTAACTAGTCGCGCAATTTTTGCGAGATAGCGGGTTTTCGATACCTAATCACAGCAAAATAAGCCAAAAAACCCGAAGTTCGGCGAAAAAGCCTCTAAAATTAGATAAAATCCTATAAATTTCGGCTAAATTCTATTTTAGGCTGTTTAGCTTATCTATCGTTGAGGCTTTAACCAGGATTTGAGGCAATATCTGCGCTTCTTTCATACCTTTTGGGAAAAGTAAATATAGTGGCACACCGCTTCGTTGGTACTGATTGAGCAGTTTGGTAATTTCAGGGTCGCTGTCGGTCCAATCACCTTTAAGATAAGTGATGTTGTTTTGCTCCAGCGCCTGATAAAAGGCCTCGGTATCTAAGGTCGTGCGTTCATTAACAAGGCAGGTAATACACCAGTCAGCAGTGAGGTTGATAAATACCGATTGTCCCTTTCCGCGCAGTTGCGCAAGACGTTCAGATGAATAGGGCTGCCATCGTGGCTCTTGATCTGCCTTTGATAGAGCCAATGTCGGAACGATGAATGCACCGGCCAGACACAAGATCGCCAATAATTTACTTGTTGGGAGTTTTTTTGTTGCATCAGTGGGTTTTAGTTTCCATAACCAGACAGTCAAAGCGACTAGGATCAGGCCAGCCACTACGCTTGCTGCCACATCTACGCTGGTCTGCCGACCTGCAACCCACAGTAGCCAAACCGCTGTTAGGTATAGAGGGAAGGCCAAGAACTGTTTGAAACTCTCCATCCACTGACCCGGTTTTGGAAGTAGACGACTGAGTGCGGGCACCCAGGTCAGCAATATAAATGGGAGTGCCATGCCAAAGCCGAGAAAGGCAAATACCAAGAGTGCAACTGCTGAAGATTGGCCTATTGCGTACCCCAGCGCAGGTCCCAT
>JASLVT010000093.1 GCA_030741175.1 Porticoccaceae bacterium | reverse complement strand
TGATGGTACAGCGGCATTTAAAACGCCATTGGCGACGCTGCACAAGTTCCAAGGTTGGGCTGATAAATTTCTCGGTACGCCAGCCAATGGTGTTGAGGACAGCTATTTAAAACTGGCGGGTAAGCTAGGGCCGGCCAAGGTGGCTCTGTTTTATCATGATTTTACTGCAGACTATGGTGGCGCTGATTTAGGTTCTGAATTGGATGTGGTCGCAACCTATCCAATTAAAAAGGGGCTATCTGTGCAACTTAAATATGCTTCTTATGATGCCGATAGTCATGCCTCGGATACAGATAAGTTATGGTTTACCGTAATGGCTAAATTTTAATCTGTACCCCAGGCTGTTAAATCAATACACTGGTCGGGCGGCTCCGTTATGGGGCTGCCCGATCTGATGTTAGAACGAAAAACTATTTCATGGCAATTTCTTCCTCACCCTCGGTGCGCGTGATGCTGGTAGATGATCTACCAGAGCGGGCGGCTACGGTGGAGAATCACCTCGTGGCTGCAGGTTATGAAGTTGTCTCAAGGCTGCCCACTGCTTCGGGGTTGTTATTTCAGATTGAACAACACCGGCCGGACATTATATTGATTGATCTGCAATCTCCTGGACGTGATGTATTGGAGAGTCTCTCGGTAATCAACGCACATAATCCCACACCAGTGGTAATGTTCTCTGAGGAAGAGGATCCAGGTTTTATTGAGGACGCAGTAGACGCCGGTGTCAGCGCTTATCTTATGGGCAGTGTTGATACCAAACGGGTAAAGCCGGTAATCGATGTAGCCATAGCGCAGTTTAAATCGTTCCAATCGCTGCGCAAGGCATTGGACACCACTCGGGACCGTCTCGAAAGTTTATCAATAATTGATAAAGCGAAAACTCTATTGATCAATCAACATAAATTTACCGAAGAAGAGGCCCATCAACAGTTGCGCAGTTTATCAATGGATACCAATCAGACGATGCAGCAGGCGGCACAATCTGTTGTGACTATTCTAGGAAAAAATAATTAGAAGAAAGCTATTGATATGAATCCAACCCTAATTAAAAAGTTACCACCAGCCGAGCGTTCAGAACTTAAGCTTGGCTATATGAGGCTTAGCGACAGCGCGCCGATTATTCTGGCGCAAGAGCTGGGCTTGTATCGCGATTATGGTCTCAATGTCAGTCTGCACAGGGAAGTCTCCTGGGCCAATATCCGTGACAAAATGATTGCCGGTGCCTTTGATGCATGTCAGATGTTAGCGCCTATGGGCATGGCCACTACATTGGGAGCTGCGGGTATTAGGGCGCCGATTATTAGTGGGCTGGTACTATCACTCAATGGCAATGGTATTACCTTATCCTCGTCGCTGTGGAGCCGATTACAGCTGGACGCATATGCGAATGCCTACGACCCTCTATTAACAGCGCAAGCGTTAAAGGCTGAAATAGATAGAACGCAGCATCAGCTGACGTTTGCCACTGTACATAATTTTTCCACCCATACGTTACTATTGCGGCGATGGCTTGAGATGGCTGGTATCGACCCAGACATAGACGCACGCATAATTGTTCTGCCGCCAGAGCAAATGGTTGATAGTCTCGCACAGGGTATTATTGATGGCTTTTGTGTCGGTGAGCCTTGGAACAGTATTGCAGTCGAGCATGGTTCGGGAGTACTTGCTACCACCGGAGTTCGCCTCTGGAACGGAGCACCGGAGAAAGTGTTGGCAGTAATGGAGGCATGGCACGGTAAAAACCCCGGTGCTCATCTGCGTTTGCGTCTCGCCCTTATGGAAGCCTGTCGCTGGATGGCCAATATGGATAACCGCGAAGAGGCTATTCAAATTCTCTCTCAGCCGTCTTATTTAGATCTTCCCGCTGAATATTTACGTCCGTCTTTAACCGGGCAGTTATTTCATCAGCGAACTCAAGACCAGTCTGAACAGATTAATTTTCATGTATTTAATCATCTCAATGCCGGATTTCCCTGGCGCTCGGATGCTGAAAATATGCTTGAGCAATTCACGCCACTTCTGGGTAAGCAAATTGATCTTGAGCGAGCCCGGTCTTTGGTGCAACGTTGTTATCGTACTGATCTGTATCGGGAAGCTGCTCAACTTCTAAATATTGAGTGTCCGTCGAAAGATTACCGCAGCGAGTCTTAACCGACACAAGGGAATCAATCACAAGCCCAATTACTGTGCAAATTAGGTGCTGCGGTTATTGACTCCCGCACCACTTGGGTGCGTATCGATGGTGGTCAGTCATAGTTCTCTGATAAATAGTTTGATGAATTGGCTCTATGCCTTGGCATATAGCGATTTTTAAATATTTTCCAAAGTTGGCACACATCTTGAATACTCCAAGTATGAGTGCTGATCCGGAGCGATGTTTTTCGGCAGCAGGGTAACGATGCCCGCCTCAGGTAAATCTATGGATGACCTGCAGGCGGGTTTTTTTTGGCTTTATTTCATCCCCCCCTACCTATGAGGTATATGTTTTATGAAAGATGTAACAGCAACAGGTCACAGTGGTCAGCCTGTGTTCGGTGTTCTCACCAAATCGCTTGCCGCAATTGTGCTTATGGCCAGCACAGTATTCGCTCAGGCGGAGTTGGGCGAACCTGAAAAGGACGAGCTTAAATTTGGTTTTATCAAGCTTACGGATATGGCGCCAATTGCCGTAGCCTACGAAAATGGTTATTTCGAAGATGAGGGTCTGTACGTCACCATCGAAGCACAGGCTAACTGGAAGGTACTGCTCGATGGTGTGATCGATGGCAAACTCGATGGTGCTCATATGCTAGCCGGGCAGCCTCTCGCCGCTACCATTGGCTATGGCACTAAAGCGCACATCGTCACGCCGTTTAGTATGGATCTCAACGGTAATGGCATTACGGTATCCAATGATATTTGGGCGCAAATGAAGAAAAACATCCCTCACGAAGATGGCAAACCCGTCCATCCAATTAAGGCTGACGCCCTAAAACCTGTGGTCGATAGTTTTACTGATGCTGGTAAGCCCTTCAAAATGGGGATGGTATTCCCGGTATCGACTCACAACTATGAGTTGCGCTATTGGCTAGCTGCGGGCGATATTCACCCCGGTTTCTATGCCCCACATAAAGGCGATACTAGCGGTACTCTAGATGCACAGGCTTTACTCTCAGTGACACCGCCACCACAAATGCCATCCACTTTGGAGGCAGGAACCATTTATGGCTACTGTGTTGGTGAACCATGGAATCAGCAGGCCGTGTTTAAAGGTATTGGTGTTCCAGTGATTACCGATTATGAAATCTGGAAAAACAATCCGGAAAAAGTTTTTGGCATGACCAAAGAATTCACTGAAAAATATCCCAATACCACGGCTCGCATCGTTAAAGCATTGATCCGTGCCGCTCAGTGGTTGGATGAAAATGACAATGCTAACCGCCCCGCTGCAGTAGAAATTCTATCTCGCAGTGAATATGTGGGTGCGGATTATGACGTTATTGCTAACAGCATGACAGGCACCTTTGAATATGAGAAGGGTGATAAGCGAGCGATCCCAGACTTTAACGTGTTCTTCCGTTATAACGCCACATTCCCATACTACTCAGATGCTGTTTGGTATCTGACACAGATGCGTCGCTGGGGTCAGATCTCCGAGCCCAAGTCAGATGATTGGTACTTCGATGTTGCCAAATCTGTCTACCGTCCAGATATTTATGAAGTAGCGGCAAAAGCGCTGATTGAAGAAGAGTTGGTCAGTGAATCGGATTTCCCAACGTTTGCTACTGAGTCTGGATTTCGTCCTCCGCAAAAGCACTTTATTGACAATATAGTTTATGACGGTTCAAAGCCAAATGCCTATCTGAAGAAATTCCCGATCGGCCTCAAAGACGAGATTCTCTAATAGTACATTACCCCTGAGAAAGATGTGGCTGGCTCCTTGGAGTCAGCCACTTTTAACCCCAAAGGAAAGAAACAATGCGTGTCATCCCCACCAGGTTAAACATAAGCCAGCTAGCTGCCATACTTACTTTTGGCAACTTGCGTCTGTGGTGCAATAACCTGATTAAAAAGCTAGCCCTGCCCGGATTTGGGATTTTAGTGTTTTTATTGCTCTGGCAATTTGTGGCCAATAATATCATTACCTCACTGGGCCAGTTTCCGGGACCTAACCAAGTGTGGGAGCAATCTCAAAACCTCGCGGCAGAACACCAGCGAGAGCGCAAAAAAGAAACCTCTTTTTATGAGCGCCAAGAAAAACGCAATGCAAAAAAACTCGCTAAAAACCCTGATGCCAAAGTCAAAATTCGCGCTTACACAGGTAAAGCAACCTTTGTCGATCAAATCGGTACCAGTCTAATGACGGTAGCCTTTGGTTTTATGATTGCTACCTTGGTGGCGGTGCCACTGGGTATCATCTGCGGATTGAGTGAGTCAATTTATCGCTGTGTCAATCCGATTATCCAGACCTTTAAACCGGTGTCGCCATTAGCATGGTTGCCACTGGTAACCATGGTTGTCTCGGCGCTATATATTACCGACGATCCATTTTTTGAAAAGTCTTTCTTAACCTCTGCATTTACCGTAGCGCTATGCTGTCTATGGCCCACTGTAGTAAATACCATTGTTGGTGTTGCCAGTATTGATCGTGATTTGATCAATGTCAGCCGAGTATTGCAGCTGAGTGCCACCGTGCATATTCGCAAGATTGTTATTCCCTCCGCCATACCCATGATTTTTACCGGACTTCGTCTATCCTTAGCCACAGGTTGGATGGTGTTAATTGCCGCTGAGATGCTGGCTCAAAATCCAGGATTGGGGAAATTTATTTGGGATGAGTTTCAGAATGGCTCTTCCAATTCACTCGGTCGCATTATGGTCGCAGTACTTGTGATCGGTGTGATTGGATTTATTTTAGATAGCTTGATGTTGGCTCTGCAAAAGCGCGTGTCATGGGACAAGCAAGCAATATTGCGTTAATCGGGGAGACGCCAACATGAAAAACAATTATTTAGAAATTAGTCGGGTCGGCATTGAATTTCCTACCGATGGAGAACCATTCCGTGCACTACAGAATGTCGATCTGGGTATTGCCAAAGGTGAGTTTATTTCCCTTATTGGCCATTCCGGTTGCGGTAAATCGACGGTGTTAAATATTGTCGCCGGTCTCTATGAGGCATCCGAGGGCGGCGTTATTCTCGAAGGTCGCGAGGTCGATGAGCCCGGTCCCGATAGGGCCGTAGTATTTCAAAATCATGCATTGCTACCTTGGTTGTCGGTTTATCAAAACGTTGAACTGGCTGTGAAATGCGTCTTTGGAAAGAGCAAAACCAAAGCCGAGATACGCGACTGGATCGAACATAATCTTTCACTGGTGCATATGAATCATGCGCTACACAAACTACCCAGTGAATTGTCTGGTGGTATGAAACAGCGTGTCGGTATAGCTCGCTGTCTGGCGATGCAGCCAAAAGTATTACTGATGGACGAGCCCTTTGGCGCGCTGGACGCACTCACCCGCGCTCATCTGCAGGATTCGCTGATGGATATCCAGCAGCAACTCGGCAATACAGTGATCATGATCACTCATGATGTTGATGAAGCAGTACTTCTGTCAGATCGTATTGTGATGATGACTAACGGTCCAGCAGCCTCTATCGGTGAGGTGCTATCTGTGGATCTACCACGACCACGCGACCGCGTGGTGCTCGCTGATGACCCTGAATTTAATCATTATCGTCAGCAGGTATTGCGCTTCCTCTATGAGAAGCAGAAAAACCCCGCCGCCAAAAAAACTGAAGCCGCCTAGAAAAATTATT
>JASLVT010000092.1 GCA_030741175.1 Porticoccaceae bacterium | reverse complement strand
TACTCAGAAAAATAGTAGGGTCCAATTATGACAGTAATATGACAGCTCAGACTAACCCTTAATTTTCGCTCAGGTGCAAGCATTGTCATATTTCTGTCATATAACTTCACTACAGTGATCGGACAGCAAAAATAGCATCAACTGATTGCACTTAACCGTGCCTGATTTTTGGAGGTTTACATGACCCAACGTACTAGTATCTCGGCCCTGTTGTTTACTGTGGCAACTCTTATGGCAACATCTACGGCAATGGCTCGCAATAGCATTGAAGTGGTTGGTTCTTCAACGGTATATCCTTTTTCAACAGTTGTCGCCGAGCGCTATGGTCGTTCAAGCGGCAAGCCAACACCCAAAATTGAATCGACAGGTTCTGGTGGTGGTATGAAGTTATTCTGTTCTGGTGTAGGCACCAATTACCCAGATATCACTAATGCATCACGCCGCATCAAAATGTCTGAGTTTAAAAAATGTCAGACCAATGGTGTTAATGACATTATCGAAGTCCAAGTCGGTTACGACGGTATTGTCATAGCCAACTCGGTTGATGCAACACCAATCGCTTTAAGCCGCAAAGATATCTTTCTCGCACTGGCGGCAAAAGTGCCTGCCGCGGTTGAGGGTGAGTTAATCGATAACCCCTACAATACCTGGCAAGAGGTTAATCCAGCATTGCCCAATACCGCTATTGAAGTAATGGGCCCTCCACCCACCTCAGGTACCCGTGATGCCTTTGCCGAGTTGGGTCTAGAAGGGGGTTGTAAGCAGATTGGTTGGATCAAAGCGTTAAAGAAAACCAATAAGAGTGCCTATAAAGCGTTGTGTCATACCATTCGTGAAGATGGTAAATATATTGAGGTGGGTGAAAACGATAATTTGATTGTCCAGAAATTGCAGGCTAATCCTGCGGCAATGGGTGTATTTGGTTTTAGTTTCCTCGATCAGAACGCTGATAAGGTGCAAGGGGCAACCATTGAAGCGGTTGAACCCACCTTTGATTCAATCGCCGATAAGTCTTACCCAATTTCTCGTCCACTGTACTTTTATGTGAAAAAAGCCCATGTTGGTGTGGTGCCCGGTATCAAAGGCTACCTCAACGAGTTCACCAGTGAGAGAGCCTGGGGTGAAGATGGCTATTTGGCAGAAAAGGGTATGATCCCCCTGCCAGATAAAGAGCGTCGTGCGATGGCAGAAAGCACCAGATCACTGACGCCAATGACAGGCAATGAAGCATTGAAATAATGCGCTGATATTGTCACTATGCAGCCCGGTTCTCTGAGCCGGGTTGTTTTATTGTTTCAAGGATTGTTTTAGCCTTTATGCAAGCTACTAATATTTTAATACTGATTCTTGCCTTGGGCATTTTTGCCTTCTACATTGGCCGTGGTCGTTCGTTGGCAATGGCCAAGCCTTTAGGCGGTATTCGAAATCTTCATTCGCTACCCTCCTATTATGGGGCCTATACCGCGCTCTGGTGTGCACTGCCGTCAACGATATTGCTCTGTTTGTGGATGATATTTGATGAGCCACTGATCAACAGTTTGGTAATGGGGTCGATCAGTGATCAGTTAGCCGACGACAGCCTTGCTACCTATAACCTGCAACTTAATAAGATCAGCAATATTGCCGAGGGCATCCTCAGTTCTCGTGGTCAAAGCCCCGAGCTACTGATTGCAGCTGACTATATGAGCCGACTACAGACAATGTCGCAATGGTCTCTCACTGCACTGATGCTATGCCTGACAATGGCAGGGCTATTTTTAGGATCATCAAAAATAGATCCGGCATTCAGGGCGCGACCAGTAGTCGAAAAAGTCATGCAGAACCTGCTGCTCGCCTGTGCCTGTCTGGCTATCTTTACCACCCTGGGTATTGTGCTCTCAGTCTTGTTTGAATCACTGCAGTTTTTTCGGTCTGTACCTGCCCATGAGTTTATTTTTGGCTTGGAATGGAGCCCGCAAACGGCAATCCGCGAAGATCAGGTGGGATCATCTGGTAGTTTTGGTGCGGTGCCACTGTTTGTGGGAACGCTATTGGTGTCGGCGGTTGCCATGGTCGTGGCGGTGCCTATCGGACTGATGTCGGCGATTTATTTAGCTGAATATGCCAGCAAGTCGGTGCGTGCTGTTGCCAAGCCAACCCTTGAGGTGTTGGCGGGTATACCCACAGTGGTATACGGTTTCTTTGCCGCACTTACTGTCGCCCCGTTTATACGCGATCTCGGCACCAGTTTTGGTTTATCGGTGTCCTCCGAAAGCGCGCTGGCAGCGGGGGGCGTGATGGGTATTATGATTATTCCTTTTATCTCCTCGCTGGCCGACGATGTGATTACCGCCGTGCCGCAGTCCATGCGCGATGGTTCACTGGCCATGGGTGCCACCCATTCTGAAACAGTGAGGCGTGTGATTATTCCGGCTGCCCTGCCCGGTATTGTCGGCGGCATTATGTTGGCGGTTTCGCGAGCCATTGGTGAAACCATGATCGTGGTAATGGCGGCTGGCATGGCGGCTAAATTAACTGCTAACCCGCTCGAGTCGGTGACCACGGTAACGGTGCAAATTGTCACCTTGTTAACCGGTGATCAGGAGTTTGATAGCCCTAAGACATTAGCCGCTTTCGCATTGGGGCTGATGTTGTTTACGGTCACCCTATTATTAAATATTTTCGCTTTGCATATTGTGAAAAAGTATCGAGAGCAGTATGAGTAAACCAATGAATAATGTGCAGAAAATTCAACACTCGTTGACCAAACGCAAGCGCGCCGAAACAAGATTTCGTTGGTATGGGCGCATCGCGATCTTGATTGGTTTAGCCGCAGTAATGATGCTATTTACCGATATTATCAGTAAAGGCCACGGCGCCTTTCGGGTGACTTATATTCAGCTCGAGGTCGAATATGATCAGGGGCTTATCGGTGTTACCAATCTGACCGATCCGGCACAGTTGCAAGATGGCAACTGGGGGGCAATTCCAAAAGCCGCTCTGCGGGCGAAGTTTACCGATGTTTCTGGACGCCGCGATAAGCGCAAGCTATATGGTTTGTTAAGCAATGGTGCGGGCTTTGATTTGAAAGACCGATTGGTAGCTAACCCTCTGTTATTGGGCGAAAAAGAGCGTATATGGATTCTCGCTGATGATGATATAGACACCTATTACAAGAGCTGGCTTGATGGCGAGCCCTACGCCGCCAGAATGTCTGACAAGCAAATGGCGTGGATCGATCAGCTACACAATGAGGGTAATATCCGTCTGCAATTTAACAGTAATCTGTTTACTCGCGGTGACTCCCGCGAGCCAGAGCAGGCCGGTATCCGCGGTGCGATTATGGGCTCATTATTTACCCTGATCCTGACATTGCTACTGTCCTTCCCCATCGGCGTTTCTGCGGCGATATACTTGGAAGAGTTTGCGCCAAAAAACCGCTGGACCGATTTTATTGAGGTCAATATCAATAATTTGGCCGCCGTACCCTCGATTATTTTTGGTTTGCTGGGCTTGGCCATCTTTATTAATTTTTTCCATGTGCCGCGATCGGTACCGATTGTTGGGGGTTTGGTGCTGACCCTAATGACCTTGCCCACCATTATTATCACCAGCCGCGCGGCGATTAAGTCGGTGCCGCCCTCCATACGTGAAGCGGCACTGGGCATGGGCGCATCCAAATATCAAATGGTGTTACACCATGTATTGCCATTGGCGTTGCCAGGTATGCTTACGGGCGCCATTATTGGTATGGCGCAGGCATTGGGTGAGACCGCACCGCTATTGATGATTGGTATGGTGGCCTTTATTGTGGATATTCCCGCGGGCTTTACTGATCCGGCGACTGTATTGCCAGTACAAATTTTTCTCTGGGCCGATAGCCCAGAGCGTGCCTTTATTGAAAAAACCTCGGCGGCTATTATGGTGTTGCTGAGTTTCTTGATCGTTATGAATACAACAGCCGTGTGGCTGAGAAAGCGTTTAGAACGCCGTTGGTAGAAAGGACCAGACTATGACCAAAGCAGCGACAGTTGCAAAAAAGCCAAAAAAAGCCGCTGGCGTAAAAGCAAAAAAAGTAGCCGTGGATCAGCCTCTTCAGGTCGATGAAGGAGAAGCGACCGTTGGCCAGAGTTTTACTGACAAGGCTAAAATGACCATGCGCAATATCAATGTGTTCTATGGCGACAAGCAGGCGATCCATGATGTCAGTATTGATATTGCCCAAAATGAAGTAATTGCCATGATTGGTCCTTCAGGTTGCGGCAAGTCGACGTTTTTGCGCACTCTCAACCGGATGAACGATACCGTCGAGGGCTGTCGCGTGGAGGGTGAGATTTGTATGGACGGTGAAAACCTCTACTCGCCATCACTGGATGTGGTTGAATTGCGTGCCCGAGTGGGTATGGTCTTTCAAAAGCCCAATCCATTCCCCAAGTCCATTTATGAAAATGTGGCCTATGGCCCAAAGATCCATGGCTTGGCAGATACCCGAGTCGATTTGGATGAGATTGTAGAAAACAGCCTGAAGAAAGCCAGTTTGTGGGAAGAGGTTAAAGAGCGTTTGCACCAGCCCGGCACAGGCCTGTCTGGTGGTCAGCAGCAGCGCCTGTGTATCGCCAGAGCTATTGCGGTAAGCCCAGAAGTGATCCTAATGGATGAACCCTGTTCCGCATTGGACCCTATTGCCACCGCAAAAATTGAAGAGTTGATTGAAGAATTGAGCCAGAATTTTACCATCGCTATTGTGACTCACAGTATGCAACAAGCGGCGCGCGTGTCTAATCGCACCGCCTACTTCCATCTTGGTAAACTGGTTGAAGTAAACCCCACAGAAAAAGTGTTCACCATGCCGGAGCATAAGCTCACAGAGGCTTATATCACCGGTCGATTTGGTTAAAGGGAGATTAGTATGGCTAAGATGTCATTTGAAAACCATATCATGACGCAGTTCGATGATGAGCTGGAAGAGATTCGCACGCGTTTAATGGAAATGGGCGGCAAAGTAGAACAGCAACTACAAAATGCCATTCGCGCCATCAGTGAAGCGGATAGCAAGCTGGCGGAAGAAGTGATTGCCGAAGAGCAGCGAGTCGATGATATGGAGGTGGATATCGATGAAGCCTGTATTTTAATTATTGCCCGCCGGCAACCGGCGGCCAGTGACTTGCGTTTGGTTATGATGGTCACCAAAGCAGTGAATGACTTGGAGCGCATTGGTGATGAGGCCAAAAAAATTGCCAATCATGCCGTTATTCTGGCCGAGCAGGGCGGTACCTCCGAGGGTTACACCGAAGTGCGACACCTAGGCCAATCAGTCTCCAGTATATTGGCCAATGCGTTAGATGCATTTGCGCGATTTGATGTTGAAGCAGCAATGCGCACCCTAGAAGAAGATAAACAAGTTGATCTAGATTACAAAACCGCTTTGCGAGAACTAGTGACCTATATGATGGAAGATCCTCGCAGTATCACCCGTGCCATCAATATTCTTTGGGTTGTCCGCTCATTAGAGCGGATTGGCGATCACGCCAAAAATCTTTGTGAGCAGATTGTGTTTGTAGTTAAAGGCAAAGACATCCGTCACCAGAAGTAATCTTTTCGACGGTTTTTTCAGGGCGCATTCGGCGCCCTTATTGTTGACTTCATTAACATCCGCCATTGATCTCAGATAACCTACCTTTTATCGTATATTAACAGTGTTATTTACCCTTGCTGACATACTTGCGACCTATAAAAAATAGACAGCTAAGGGTAATTATTCATGCGCGCTCCATTAAACAGCATTCTAGCGATAACATGTTCTCTTTTACTGCAGGCCTGTGGTGGAGGCGGCGGTGGCGGTGGTGGTA
>JASLVT010000091.1 GCA_030741175.1 Porticoccaceae bacterium | reverse complement strand
GGTATCCATATAAGTGGCAAATTGATCTTGTTTTAATAAGGCCACAGCACCTCGCATAAGGTGTAAGGTGTTGATAGGGAAATGGGGATTACTTTTGAAAGGCACATTATATAGCGCGACAAATCGTGGCAGATCATGGCTCATCATATAGGTTGCTTTGGCGGCTACCATTACCGGTGAGCTATTACCGGTAGCTTTAAAAAGCCCGCCTAGCAGTACCGGATGATAATTAATTTGGCACTGATACTGTGACTGTAGCTGTTGTAGTCGCCGATAAGCGAGATAGGCGGTAGGACTGCCGAAATCAAAGTAGAAGTCGATGCTAGTGGACATGGCGATTCTCTCAATTGCACGTTCTGTTAACGAGCATTATTTTATGAACAAAAGAGTATCGCCGTGGCGAACGGCTGTAAATCCCAAATCATGACCCATAGGTTCAGATTTCAAGCTATTGTTGTCTCTGGATTGGCTAGGATTGGTCTTGAAGCAGTGCTTGAAGCAATTCGCCGATAAGAGCGATGCTGGCATCGGCACTCAGTGATTGGTGATCGCGCAACCGATCCCAGTACTCAAAAGATAGGAAGCCGACAATGGCTTCTTTTTTGTTGTCGGATAACTGCTCAATTTCTGGCAGTGAACGCAGGATATCGGCGCGTATTCTGGTCTGGTAACTGGCGTAATTTCGCTGCAGAAATGCTGATCTCCAACGTCTTGTAGCAGTGGATTTCAGGATATTACTATTGTCTTCGTAGGCGCCGCCGAGTAGCTTAGCCGCCTGCTGAATGCGCTGTGCCAGAGGAAGCTGCGCATCCAGATCCAGCGCTTGGAGGTTTTTATCTAAGCCTTTTCGCCATATATCATCAGCGGTTTTGAAGATGGCCTCCATATCTTCAAAGTGTCGGAATACTGAGCGGATTCCCACTTTGGCATGGTTGGCTACCTGTTGCGCTGTGGGAGTTAGATTTCCCTGACCGACAAGATAGAGCATTGATTCAACAATCACCTGACGGCTTCGATCACTGCGCAGTCTGCGACCATCGATTTTGGCTGGGCTACTTGTGCTGTTCGGCATAGGACGGCTAACCTGAGATTCAGTAAAACGTTAATTTTCGCATAGTTCAGAGTAACTTTCTATTCACAGCCCAGTGCTGGTGGCAATAATCTCAGTAGAATTGGCGGGCAGTGAAAAGCTTGTGCCATCCTGCCCTAACGTATAGCGACTAAATATATCATCCACGCCTTGCAACCAAGCTGCTTCGCTACCGGGCAGTATCAGAGGCGGCACAATATGATAGTAGAGTAGGTGCCCTACATTGGCATCTCGCGCAGTTTCGGCGGCCTGAACGGGGCTGGCATGGTAGTCAAGAACATCATAAAAGATGGTTGCCATATTAGGTTGACCGGCGTCGGTGGCGGCCCGATTCATCACAGTAAGCAAGTGGGGCGCTAAGGCCTCGTGCACAAGAAGATCAATATTCTGAGCAAAGCGCTCGATATTTGCTGACTTGTTGGTGTCTCCAGAAATCAGCACGGTGCGCCCTTTGTAGGCGAAGAGATAGGCAACCGCTGGTGATACAGGGAAATGATCCACGGCTAGCATATCCACGGTTAATCCATCTTGCTCGTAGACTCTGATAAGTTCTCCCTCCATGGGAAGTGGATAACTAATAGCTTGCATATCTGCGCCGGTTAATGGTGTGACAACATCACCATGATGATCATTGCGATAGACGGTATCGCGCGCGTAAGCCTGATTGAAGCCATTGACA
The DNA here is from genome assembly GCA_030741175.1 of Porticoccaceae bacterium. GTDB lineage: Bacteria > Pseudomonadota > Gammaproteobacteria > Pseudomonadales > Porticoccaceae > HTCC2207. The sequence continues at coordinate 4,069 of JASLVT010000091.1, read as the reverse complement.
ATATCAGCAACGCCCTCGGGGCCATAGATATTCAGCGGTGAACTGTGATTACCGCCCGCCCAACGCAAGGTAGCGACCTCTCCGAGGCTGTCGATATGATCAGAGTGGAAGTGAGTGAGAAATACGCCATTGATAGCGCCGACAGGGTAGCCCATACGACCCAAGTTGCGGATACTATTACTACCAGTGTCCACCAAAAATAGTTTGTCTGCGGCAACTACAGCAACACAGGGTCCGGACCGGTTGGGCGCAGGCATTGGCCCACCGGCTCCACATAACGCGATATGCAGACCATCACCTAGTTCCTCGATTTTATCGCGGGTCATCATGGTTTCCAGTGCTCTGGGGAAAATCGTCATGGCGATATCACCACGTTGGCTATACATAACGAATCCCAGAAGGGCGATGATCAGACCGAGGACTAGTGATTTTTTCATTGTACCACCCACAGATTGTACGCTTCTTTGATTGAAATGGTGACATGTTGGCACATCGTATGTCAATATGGCCTAATATTCTCAATAAAACGCATTTACGATTTATAAGGGAGCCTCAATTGTCACAGCCACAACCGATTAAATTAATAGGTGCGGTACCTTCACCGTATACCAGAAAAATGATTGCTCTGATGCGCTATCGACGCATTCCCTATGCCATTATATGGGGTGAACCAGCTGCGGTATTGGCAGATATGGGAATCCCCAAACCGAAAGTAGGTCTACTGCCCACCTTTGTGCTGCCGGATGATTCAGGGCAATTGCAAGCGGTCTGTGATTCGACACCGATTATTCGCCGATTGGAAACGGAGTACAGTGGACGCTCGGTGATTCCAGCTGACCCAGCGATGGCCTTTATTGATTATTTGCTGGAGGACTTTGCTGATGAATGGATCACTAAATATATGTTTCACTACCGTTGGCATCCGCCTGAGGATATCGATAATGCGGGGACTTTATTGCCTCTGTATCATCATGTAGATCTGTCACCAGAGCAATTTACGCAGTTTAAATCCTATGTCACTGAGCGCCAGGTTGGTCGTCTCCATGTTGTTGGCTCTAATACAGTAACCGCTCCGGTGATTGATGCCAGTTATATACGTCTGCTCAGTGCCATGGAGGCGCATTTGACCGAGCAGCCGTTCCTTTTGGGGCGTCGACCGAGTGCAGCTGATTTCGCCTTTTATGGTCAACTCACGCAGTTGGTTGGCTTTGATCCAACACCGAGACGTATTGCTCATGCTACTTCTCCCCGCGCTGTCGCTTACACTGGTTTGATGGAGGATCAAACCGGCCTCGAGCCTGAGGCTAGTGACTGGATCAATTGTGATGATATGCCCGAGACATTAAAAGATATTTTAAAAGAGGTGGGTCGTGTGTATGCCCCCGCACTGTTAGCTAATGCCAGTGCGCTAGAGGCTGGCGAAGACCAGTGGGAGGCAGAGATTGATGGCAGCCGCTGGACGCAACAGACTTTCAGTTATCAGGGTAAGTGCCTGCAATGGATTAATGCCGAATACCAAGCACTCAGTCAGACTGATCGCACACGTGTTGATAGAATGCTAGAAGGCACAGGCTGTGAAAGCATTATCATTCAATGATCAATACTGGAGTTCAATATTTTGCATCATTGCCGCAGTGTCTATGAGGGCCGCTGTCGTAGTGACAGCGCCAACATAATGCAGGCTATGGCGAGAAGTGGCAGGTTGCCAGCTGATCCCGGTGGCACGTATTCATAGTAACTGGCATCTAGCGGATGCAAGGTGCCGGCGATCATACGCATTGGGATCTCAATAACAACGGTGAGCCAGAGTAGTGGCAGTAGATTGCGGTAGCGCCACATGCACACGAAAAATATCAACAGCATTAGTATCTGCGACGAACCCCAGAGTGAGGCAAATAGGTAGATAACATTGTTTGGATCAATGGTGCCCTTAGCAGTCTCCACCAAAGGGAATATAACGATAGAGGCAATTTTGTTAATACCGCCGTCCTCGGTTGTAAAGTGCACGATACTGCGAAAGCTGTAGATAGCCATCAATACATAAAAAACGTATTGAGCGATGGGACTACCCTGATAATTATTATTCGCCTGTTGAGGAAAAAGTCTCTCGATCACTGACATGGTCGCTACCCTCTGTACAAGTTTATTATGTGATTATTGATAGAGTAAATAATTAGCATTGATTATGCCAGTTTATTTTTTACGCTTAAGCTGATACCTTAACCGCCGTTGTAAGAAATAAAATTATTAAAATAAATTTATTAAGAATTATTAAAGGGGTAGCTGTATGTCGGAGCAGTTTAGTGAGCAGGGCGGTGCGGCTACCATGGATCCGAATGCGCTTGTGCGCTGGTTGACCTCTCAGTTCATCCGCAAGCTAATAAAACCTCAGCGCCTCAGTAAACAGCGAAAAATTGTAGAAAAAAAGCGGTTGGCAGCAGGCGACAAACATATTGTTGAGTATTTTCATCAACTGGATGATGGCTACAGTCATCTGTGCGCACAGGTGCTTCAGGCATTTTGTCAGCGCTATGATATTGTTCTGCGCTGTCATCTCGTCACAGGTGCCACCGGTCACAACAGTGCTGAGCCGGAATTGTTACAACAGCTGTCGCAATACGATGCCAACCTTATAGCGCCCCATTACAGTCTTGAGTCTCCCGGTGCAAACCCATCGCTAGATCGAGATGCCATCCAGCAAGCACAGGCAATCTTGGCTGCGCAATCGAGTGCTGATTTTGCTGCATTGGTTAGCGATGTGAGTGCAGCCCTGTGGGCCGGTGATAAGGCAACTCTAAACAAACTAGCAGAGCAGCATGGCGCCGTATCAGCACAACAGCGCGAGGAGCATATAGCGAAAGGTAATAGTCGCCGCGCTGCGTTAAAGCATTATTCAGGTGCGATGTTTTACTACGGTCAGGAGTGGTATTGGGGTGTAGACCGATTGCATTACTTAGAACGGCGTCTGGCCGAATTAGGTGTTGATCGCGATCCAGCGGCACCATTATTGATGCCGCGATTTGAGGTGGAGCCGGGGCGGCAGAAAGACGCTGGCACTTTGACATTAGAAATCTATCCCTCATTGCGTAGCCCCTATACCGCGATGGTCTTTGATCAAACCCTTGAGCTTGCGGAAAAAACGGGTGTCAATCTAGTGGTGCGCCCCGTATTGCCAATGGTTATGCGTGGTGTGCCGGCAACACGTGAAAAGGGAGTGTATATCTTTACCGATGCCGCCCGTGAAGCCCGCAGTGCGGGAGTTCCTTTTGGTAATTTTTACGACCCAATAGGCGATCCAGTACGTCGCTGCTACTCACTGTATCCCTGGGCCTGCGAACAGGGGCTGGGTAATCAGTTACTGTCCAGTTTTCTTAGCTGTGCCTTTGCCAAAGGTGTCAATACCAATAATGATCGTGGTCTAAAGCAGGTGGTAGAGCAGGCAGGGCTGGATTGGTCAGTGGCTAAAACACTGGTGGGGCAAACCGATTGGCAGGAGTTGGTGGAGGAAAATCGTCTGGCGATGTACAGAGCGGGACTCTGGGGTGTACCAAGTTATCGATTGCTGGACAGTCAAGGTGAGCAAGTATTGGCACTTTGGGGGCAAGATCGCTTATGGTTAATTGCTCGCGAAATTGAACGCCAGTTAACGTTCAAAGCAGAGTCCTAAAAGGTTTTTCTATGGCTTCAAAAAAATCAGATCATAAAAGTATTGGCGCATTTCAGCGGCGGGTTGAGGAGTCACTGGATGACAATCGGGTGGCTGATGTCGAAAAACGTCATGCTAAAGGTTATCGCACAGCTCGGGAAAATCTCGACCACCTTGTTGATGAAGGAAGCTTTGTTGAGTATGGCCAGTTCGCTATTGCCGCCCAGCGGAATCGCAAAAGCAGTGAAGAATTAAAGTCCAAGACTGCCGCTGATGGTGTGATCACCGGGCTTGCTCGTATTAATGGCGATACCTTTGGTGCAGCGCAGACGCAGGTTGCGGTGATCATCAATGACTATATGTCATTGGCGGGTACGCAGGGCTTTTTTCACCATCAAAAGATAGATCGCATGCTCGAGGTAG
>JASLVT010000090.1 GCA_030741175.1 Porticoccaceae bacterium | reverse complement strand
GACTGGTAATTTCTTCTAGATTGGAAAGACCCATATAGAACACCACTGTGCTGTCCTTCTGTAAGGCGAGATCCCAATTAATATGCATCTGACCCTGCTGGCGGTGGCCAGTGATAAAGGTAACAGCATGGGCGTGATCGCGATGCGTCAGGGGTATCTGGGTTGCGGCTGCACAACCAATGGCTGCGGTAATGCCGGGTACTATGGAGCACTCAATACCCTGTTGATTAAGATGGTCTACCTCTTCGCCACCGCGGCCAAAAATAAAGCAGTCACCGCCTTTTAGGCGGACTACATTTTTACCGCAGCGCGCCAATACCGCTAATAGCTCGCAAATCTGTTCTTGGGGCAAACTATGTTGATCTTTTTTCTTACCGACATAAATAAGGTCGCAACGCGCTGGCGCGTAGTCCAATAATTCTGGGTTGGCCAAACGATCGTAAACAATGGCATCAGCCTGCTGTAACAGTCGCATCGCCTTAACCGTAATTAACTCCGCGTCGCCCGGGCCAGCCCCCACCAGATGAACCTGACCATATTGCGTGCTATCGACTGGTTTTAAGTCCACGGCATCAGACTGATTCGTTTTGACCAAAGTAAGAATTTTATTGTTCATGGGTTTTCCATTATTGATGAATTGCGGGTCTCACTAGACCAGACTGAGTGTTTGAGAAATAAGATGATTGAGTTCCGGTACACAGGAGCCGCAGTTGGTACCACATTGCAGTTGCTTGCCAAGCGCCTCAGCAGAATGCGCACCGCCCTCAATCGCCTCAGTAATCGACTTTTCACTGACTTTGTAGCAGGAGCAAATTAACTTACCCACATCCGGTTGCGCACTGCTGGTGATCAATGACCAATAGTTACCATTGACGTTTTCACCCAATAATCGCTGCAGCCAGCCTCTGCTTGGCAGTAGACTTCTATCTGCATGACTAAAAATAGCCATCTCTATTTGTTTATCGCTATAGCAAATAAATCGTTCATCAGAGTCTGCGCCATTGGCGTAATGCTCATAGGCCTGCGCTGGCCCCTGCTCGGTCAGACGTTTGACGGCAATAAAATCCTGCCAGTTGAAATCTGCCGTCACAGCAATCTGATACAGGTAACCCTGATCGTTTTCTAATGGCGACAGGTTCCAACTAATAAACTGATCACAATTTAGCTTGGTACGGCTGATTAATGCAGCCCAACAGGGCACCGTCACTTTGACAATAGTCGCCGGGGTACATTTAAACTCGGGCTGTCCAGAGATTGGGTCTGTGATAGGTGCAACTAAACTGTCAACACGCGCACTATGGGCAAACTGGTTATTCCAGTGAATCGGCACAAATAGCTGATTAGGCTCAATACCTTTATCAAAAATAACATTCAGTTGCACTGAACCATAGGCGGTAGTGACCTCGGCCAGATCATCTTCTAGCAGTCCAAAACGCTCAGCAGAATCTGGGTGGATGGCAACAAAAGGCTGATCAATATGATCGAGCAATCTAGCGGCGCGACCGGTTCGCGTCATACTGTGCCATTGATCGCGAATACGTCCGGTATTGAGTAACAGTGGATATTCATTATCGGCGCTCTGTTGTGGTGGCGCCGGTGTTGTGCTGACAAATTGCGCCTTGCCACTGGCGGTTAAAAATTTTCCCTCAGTAAATAGGCGCGGTGTTCCATTTGGACTAGTCGCTGTTACCGGCCACTGAATGGGGTTTAGCCCGTCATATTCTGCCTGTGATAAATGACTTAGGGCACCGATATTAAAAAGACGATCACCACTATTTTTAAATGCCGAGAGTGCCGCGTGCTCAACAAAAATATCCCTTGGGTTCTGATAGTCAAACGCTTGCTGGTAGCCCATTGCGCGCGCCACCTGTGAAATAATCCACCAATCATGACGGGCCTGTCCCAAAGGTTTTATCAACCCCCGCTGACGTGAGATACGTCTCTCTGAGTTGGTCACTGTGCCATCTTTCTCACCCCAGCCTGTGGCCGGCAATAAAATATTGGCGGTGGCGGTGGTATCTGTCTCAGCAATGCAATCTGACACAATGACCGTATCACAGTTTTCCAGTGCCGCTTTCACCTTATCAGCATTGGGAAGGCTGACCGCCGGATTGGTACCCATAATCCAAATAGCCTTGATGCTGCCATCGGCAACTGCATCAAATAAATCTACTGCTTTTAATCCGGGCTGTTGGCTGATCGAATCGCTGTCCCAAAATTCGCTGACCGTGGCAATATTGGTCTCGTTGTAATCCATATGAGCGGCCAACATATTGGCCAGACCACCCACCTCGCGACCGCCCATAGCATTGGGTTGTCCGGTAATAGAGAAAGGTCCCGCCCCTACTTTGCCCAGTTTGCCGGTCGCCAGATGACAGTTAATAATGGCATTGCACTTATCGGTGCCTGTGGCTGATTGATTGATACCCTGCGAATAAAAGGTAATCGCTTTATCAGTTTCGGCAAACCACTGATAAAAAATCTTCAGGTCTGTGATACAGATGCCGGTCTGCTCGGCAACCACATCGAGACTAGCATCACTGGCCTGCGCTATTGCTTCGGCAAAACCCTCAGTATGCTGATCGATATAACCCTGATCGACGAGCTTATGGGTCACCAAATAGTGCAACAGGCCGGAGAATAAGAAACCATCTGACCCCGGCGCTATGGCCAAATGCTTATCAGCAATATCACAGGTAGCCGTACGACGTGGGTCAATCACCAATATTTTTAAATCTGGGTTGGACTTTTTCGCCTCAGCTATGCGTCGATACAATATCGGGTGCGTCCAAGCGGCATTGGATCCGGTCAAGACCAATAACTCACATTGCTCGAGATCTTCATAGTTGCAGGGCACCGCATCGCTACCAAAGGCACGTTTGTAACCGGCAACTGCCGATGACATACAGAGTCGCGAGTTGGTATCCACATGGCCTGTACCAATAAATCCCTTGGCCAGCTTATTGGCAACGTAATAATCTTCCGTTAATAGTTGGCCAGATAAATAAAACGCAATAGCTTGCGGGCCATGCTGTTCACGGATATGGCTTAACCTGTCAGCCACTGTTTGTATTGCTGTAGGCCAATCGGTTGTCTGGCCGTCAATTTCTGGCGAGATCAACCGCCCAACATGGCCCATGGTCTCATGTAGCGCCGAGCCTTTGACGCAGAGCTTGCCGAAATTGGCAGGGTGGACGCGATCGCCTGAGACCGCAATGATATTATCATTCTCTAGACTGGCCTCCACACCACAGCCAACACCACAATAAGGGCAGGTGGTTTTTATCACACAAGCATCACTCATCGGTGCCAACTCACAAACTCAGTACGACTTTATTGTCCACCAACTCCACTGCATAGACCGGCACGTTTACTTCACTGTCTTCCAAGCACTCGCCAGTAATCAGATCAAAATGCTGTTTATACAATGGTGAAGCAACCACAAGACGTTCATTGATATCACCAACAATACCGCGTGATAGTACATTGGCCTTACCAATTGGATCCCAGTTGCCTATGGCATAGACCTGAGGTGATTCCTTGGGCAGATAGAACAGCGCTATTTGCTGACCTTTAACACTGGCACAGATACCTGAGTTGATAATTAGATCCTGCTGTTCACAGATCGTCGTCGATTCGCTCATCATGATTCCTTAGGCACTTTTGTCCAGTAGTTGTAGTCGCTCTTCTTCAGTCGCTGGTCTTGGTTGACCGCGCTCCTGCACAAAGACAATTTGCTCATCCTCAGCATCGGTATTCACAAACTGGACAAAGCGCTTCATCCGCTCTGGATCCTCAATGGTGGTTTTCCATTCACACTGGTAGGTACCAACAATATTGTTCATCTGCTCTTCAAGTTCTGCGGCGATGCCCAATGAATCTTCAAGCACGACCTGCTTGAGGTAGTCCAAGCCACCTTCTAAATTTTCCATCCACACCGAGGTGCGCTGTAAGCGATCAGCGGTGCGCACGTAGAACATCAAGAAACGATCGATGGTTCGAATCAGAGCTTCATCATCAAGATCGGTGGCAAACAGATCGGCATGGCGTGGTTTCATACCACCATTGCCACAGACGAATAGATTCCAGCCATTCTCAGTGGCGATTACGCCGAAGTCTTTTGACTGAGCCTCAGCACATTCTCTGGTGCAACCGGATACGGCAGATTTGAGTTTATGGGGTGAGCGCAATCCCTTGTAGCGGTTTTCAATATAGAGTGCCATGGCGACACTATCTTGCACGCCGTATCTGCACCATGTACTACCGACACAGGATTTTACTGTGCGCAGCGCCTTGCCATAGGCATGTCCGGTTTCAAAACCGGCATCAACTAATTCTTTCCAAATGGAGGGTAGCTGTTGCACCCGAGCTCCAAATAAGTCGATGCGTTGGCCACCGGTAATCTTGGTGTAGAGGTCATATTTTTTCGCCACCTCGCCCAACACGATAAGTTTATCCGGAGTGATCTCGCCACCAGCGATACGTGGCACAACAGAGTAGGTGCCATTTTTTTGCATATTGGCAAGGAAGGTATCGTTAGTATCCTGCAAGCCCACATGCTTTTCTTCCAATACATAGTCATTCCATAACGAGGCGAGAATGGAGCCCACCGCTGGTTTACACACATCACAGCCGCGACCGCTGCCATATTTTTCTAACAGCTCATCAAAGGTCTTAATGCTGTTGACTTTAATTAGATGAAATAACTCTTGTCTGGTGTAGGGAAAGTGCTCACAGATAGACGTATCAACTTCCAAACCACGAGACTCCATCTCCTCATCGACAATATTTTTTAGTAATGCCGCACAACCACCACAGCCGGTACTAGCCTTGGTTTCAGTTTTAATTTCACCGAGAGAATAAAAGCCATTATCCATTGCATTGACAATATCGCCTTTGCTGACATTGTGGCAGGAACAAATAATTGCCGAGGCAGGCAGTGCTGCAGCACCCAAAGTCGGCGCTTCGCCGGCATTGTAGGGAAGGATCAGTGTTTCAGGATCAGCGGGCAATTCGATGCCATTGAGATAGTACTGCAGTAATGTATCGTAGTCGGAACAGTCGCCGACCAACACAGCGCCGAGCAATGTTTTACCATCCTTGCTGACGATTAAGCGCTTGTAAACTTCAATACGCTCGTCACTAAAGGTATAGGCGATGGACCCTTCTTCACGGCCATGAGCATCGCCGATAGAGCCCACATCAACGCCGAGCAATTTTAGCTTGGTACTCATATCTGCGCCTTGGAACGACTCTTTATCATTGCCAAGCTGGCTCACTGCCGCTTCGGCCATACGATAACCGGGCGCAACCAAACCAAAGATACGACCACCAAATAGCGCACATTCACCGATGGCAAAAATATCTGAGTCACTGGTTTTACAATGGTAATCAATATCAATACCGCCGCGCTCGCCAACTTTCAGCCCACAGTCACGGGCAAGTTGATCATAGGGACGGATACCGGCACTGAACACAATCATATCGGTGGCCAGTGCGCCACCATCGGCAAACTTCATTGACAGCCTTGTATCACCCTGTGCGTTTTCTTCTATCACTTCCGTGGCTTTGCTGGTATGGACGGTGACTCCTAGTGCTTCAATCTTGCGTCGCAACATACCGCTACCACCAGCATCGAGCTGAACACCCATTAGCCCGGGAGCAAATTCCACCACATGGGTTTCGAGCCCGAGATTTTGCAAGGCATTGGCTGCCTCCAGTCCAAGTAAGCCGCCACCAACAACTACGCCGATCCGCGCATCTTTTGCCTGCGCTTTAATAGCGCCCAGATCATCAATGGTGCGATAGACTACACAGGGATCCTGATCATTGCCTGGTACGGGTGGCACAAAAGGATAA
>JASLVT010000008.1 GCA_030741175.1 Porticoccaceae bacterium | reverse complement strand
AGTATGGTTCCACCCAGAAGAGCCCTTTAAGATACTCAAAAAAGACCCGAGTATAGGCAAGGTTTGTTCAGATAAACCAACTCGCTCGATCAAAAATTGGTTATAACTGACGGACTTAACATATCTGTACTGTTCCAAGAGAGACAAATCATCTAAGAAATCCCGATCACCACCGAAAAAAGCAATCAACTTATTTTGTTCTTCCTCAGGAATGGGCAACTCTTTTACCGCCGCCTCATATCCCTTAGCTCCATGGAAAAACCCTAACCAGTTACCACGCAGGGTTTTATGGCCCTCCGCAGTAGGAACGGTCATACCATTATCGGCACGAAGTTTTCCGCCAAGCAAAAAATCATCAGGCGTATTGACGTCCATTGCCGCTAGAGCCTGCTTATCAATCCCTATATCTTCTAATAACTCCGCCGCCACTTCACTGTAGGATGACATAGGCTCAATATTTTGAGCTCCACCCAACCCAAGCACCATATTGCCGTCTTGATGAAATTCATTACGCTTGGCATGCCCGCCAAAGTCATCGTGGTTGTCCAACAATAGTATTTTTGCACTAGGTCCCATCTTCTTTCGATAATACCAAGCAGCGGCAAGACCACTCTGGCCAGCGCCGACAACGACCAAATCATAGTGCTGATCCAACGCGTCATAGTTAGCGGGCTTTTGCCCATTCCAAGCTAGCGCATGAGCAACCTCATAGGACCCTTCATGACTACCGCGCATGCCGGTTAGCGTTGGAGGGTAATAGTCGCTGGGAAATTTGTTACTGGTTACCGATCCACTTGGCTGCGCTACAAGTTGCCCCGGCATCAATAGGCTGGCTCCGGTGCCAATAGCGACACCATTGATAAAATCTCTTCGTGTGATTTTAGAAATCATGTATTACTGTTCCTTATAATTGTCTTACTTTGACCTACAGATACCACCAACTTGAGCACTACAGTCTATGGTTCCTCAGTCAAGGAGTCGGGCTCAATAGCAAATGCGAGCAATACATTGCCAGAGGTTGTCCCCAGAATGGCATAGCCTGATCCCCAGTAAACCATTCCATTTACAACCGTCGGTCCTGGACCACCAACCGATCCACCGCGGCCTTCAATGCCATTAATGGTCTGGTAATCGCGCTTGGAATAATAATCCCATAGCACCTGACCATCAGCGGTCGAGAAGGCGCGCATAGTCCCATCCACTGAACCGGTAAAAGCAACGCCCGGAATGACGGTGACGGCACCCTGGTTGGCTGAAGTGCAATATTTATTAGCGCTTACTTTAAGTTTGGGCTGATCTTTGGCGCACTTGGCCGGAGGCGGAATTATGGCTGTCCAAACCGTTTCTCCTGTTTCCGGCTTAAGAGCGACTAACCCCCCCTCACCCTCAATGCCCTCGGTGCTCTCAAATTCCTGATCAGTAGCAAAAGCGAGGGGAACATATAGCAGTTGTCCATCGGACGCAGGGCCTAGATTACCACTGACGCCTGTCGCTCGATCAGAAGGAATACCCTGCCAGATAATGGCACCCTTTTTATCTGGGTCAAGTACCGTCAGACGTCGGCTTTCCTGTGATGCCAACAGCAGCTGTTTGCCATTTGCCAAAGTATAAATAATCGGAGGTGCTGATACGTCATCATTAGGGCCTTGCTGTGCACCGGAACAGTATTGTTGTGAACTTTCAGAGCCATCGCAACTAAAGGCATTAGCATCTTTAGCAAGTAGCTGCTTCGACCAGAGCAATTCGCCTGAACTCAGATCAAAGGAAAAAATAGCATCACTGGCACCACCATCAGGGACAGGCACATAGGCGTTTGCTGTACCGACATACACGGCGTTGCGTTTTGCATCGATGGTCGGCGCACTCCATACAGCCGCGCCCGATGGGCCATATTGCTGCACGCCCAGCTTATTTTTCCACAGCGGTTTAGCCTCCATAGCCAAGGTGGATACTTTCCAAATTGTCTGCCCAGTCTTAACATCAAGCACCGCCACACCGCCAGTAGATGTGCAGCACTCGTAACTAGGATGGGTACTGGCTACCTCTTCCCAAGAGCCAATGGGAACCACAAGACGCTCACCACTGGAATCAAGAACCACGGAACCACTGACTGCCGCAGCATGATGCTCACCTACCACAGTGCTCCACAATAGCTTCCCCGTTTCCGCATCAAGGGCGTATACATTGGAGGCAAAATCGCCAAAATATAGGTTGTAGCGATCGGGTGAATTAGGTCGAGGACCGAGGGTGAGAGAACTGATAACGGGGCGCTTTGATTCAAAAGACCAATGAACACAACCGGTAGAAGCATCCAGCGCATAGACCATACCGTTGTCACTACCCACCCAAAGCCATCCAGCACCGACTATCGGCTGACTGCGCAATGTCGCTGCGCCGGGCAATGCGAAGGCCCACTTAAGTTTTAAATTTGCAACATCGGCAGCATCCAAACCAGCCGCATCAGCCGATTGAAAGCGCGCGCTGGTGGTGGGATCTGGACTCCAACCAAGCCAATTCGACCCTGTTAATGGATTACCCAGTTTTACACCACTTGGGCAGGCATTGGTCATTGCAGCTGCTGAGCGGTCAGACTCCTCTATGGGACGGCCACTTAGCCATTCGGCTATTCTGCGCTTTACATCATCGCCGAGACCCTGAGCAATGACCGACATCTTGCCCACCGTCAACGCATCATAGATCTTCGCCGCAGGCATTGCTTTAAGATCACTGCGACCGAGCGCTCTCGAACCAGGTACTGGGCTTTCATGGCAACTAGCACAGTGTGCTTGAAACTCCATCATGCCGCGATAATCTGAGGTCTGGGCAAAGCTGAGTGATGAAGCCACTGAAAAGGCCAATAGAGCAAGGCCTTTCCAGTAGTTATTTAGTTGGCAACGAACTGTCAGTAATGTTTTCATAATGCATCCTAATATATCGGCACAATTTGCATTTGGACGAACAATCAAAAATCAATGACTTGTCTCATTACTGATTCATCCGTTGCACAACTTAGGGTAGATTAGAAGTTCATTCCAACCTTTATGCCAGCCCAGCGCGGCATACCCATATTGCCATACACATAATCGATGTCCGCTATGCCGTAGGTGTTGTCAATGTATTCTGTCTCGAAGACATTTTTAACATAGGCTTGCACTTCCCATTTCTCTGAGGCTGATACCCAGAATACCCGCGCATTGACAAGCGTTTTGGCCTCGCTGTAGTTATATTCATTACCTCCAGTGCCGACACCTTCACTATGATAAGAAAAGTCGGTTTGCAAGGTAACCACAGCGCCATCATTTAAAGGAATATTGTAGCTAACCACACCATTAACCATTAAGTCAGGTGACCCAAGCTCTGAACCATCTAGAGCGCGGGCATCACCGTCTGCGGAATAAATGACATAGCCTGCATCGGCGCTGATTTCGCTATCCAACCAGCCTATACCCAAGCTCAACTCCAAATTATCTGTTGGCACTGCGAGTAGCTCAAGTTCTACGCCATAGATATCCGCATCACCAAGACTGATCAAGCGACTGACTGGTGCTGCCACGTTTGAGTCATAGGTAATGCCCTGCTTATCGGAAACTTCCTGATAAAACAGTGCCGCATTTAACTGTAGTCGTCCGTCCATTAGTGTGGACTTGCTACCCAGCTCAAAGGCTGTTACTTCCTCTGGATCCACTGACGTCATTGCGCTCAGGTCACCAAACAACAAGTCACTGTTGAAATTTCCTGAACGGAAGCCGGTGGACAGGGTAGTATAAATCATCATCTCATCGCGGGGACGCCACTCTAGCCCCAATTTACCGGATAGGTTTTCGCTAGTAAGGCGATCTGCGCCCGGAAGCCCCTGCGTGGTGAGCTGCACTTTCTTTTCTTCGTCGGTATAACGAAAACCAGCCACCATACTCATCGTATCACTTAGAGTCCGATTCACTTCACCAAACACCGCATAAGACTTGGTATCGATGTTAGCCATGGTGTCCGGGTTTTCGTCGACCCCCCATTCATATCCTGCTACACCAGAGGTGGAGCTCCTATCATCATCTAGATAAAACACACCAACTAGCCAGTTCCTACCTTCATCGCCACCAGATAAATGAAACTCTTGTGAAAATTGGTCAGCGTCTACTGTGTAGGTATCGTTGTACTGGTATAAGCCGAACATTCCAACTGCAGTGCCATCTTCATCAGGATTGAAATAACGGTCTAGACTATCTAGGGCACTGATTGAAACAAGCTCCATATCGTTATTTAACTGCCAGGTTAGCTTGGCTATTACCGTCTCAGTTTCGAGGGTATAGCGCCCATCGCCGGCACTGGGGTCATGCTCAGTATAGGGTTTAGTCACATCGGGGTTAGGATCGCTAAATTCTGTCAATCCGAATAGTGCACCACCACCAACACATTGGCTAGCTAAGACACGCTTCGCGTCACATACTTCATATGTCTGTGGATCTAGAAGCCCCCAGTAGTTAAACGCCTTACCAATATCATCTGCATCACTGGCTTCCAAGGTAAGTAAAAGATTCATGTCATCATTGATATCAATATCCAAATGAGCACGGCCCATTATTCTATCGGTAACGCCCAACTTACCGCCTGCGGGACCCTGATTGTCTTGGAAGCCATCATCTTCATGATACTTTAACGCCAAGCGGCCACGCACCTGATCACTTATTGGTCCACTAATAGCAGTTTCAACAATATTGGTGCCATAGGAACCATACTCAAAATTGAGATAGCCTTCTTGTTCTTCAGTAGGTTTGCGGGAGATAAAATGCACCAGCCCAGCGGTGGAATTGCGCCCAAATAATGTGCCTTGCGGGCCACGCAAAACCTCGGCGCGTTCCACATCCATCAACACACCACCACCATAGAAGGCAGCGGGTCGATACACCTCATCAAAATACAACGCAACGTTATCTTCTCCCGCAAGTGTGGGGTTTAATGTTGAGTTGCCGCGTATGGTGATGTCCGCAGAAAATGAACCCTCGTTAGAGGAGACATTGGGTATTTGCGAAAAAATATCTCGCGTATCCTCAAAACCAAAGGCATCAATCTTATCGCCACTTAACGCAGTCATAGAGACGGAGATATCTTGTAGATTCTGCGTCCGTTTTGTTGCCGTCACTAGGATTTCTTCAATACCACTGAAGCTTTCTTCTGCGTTAGCTGGAACATTCACAGCCAATAACGCAGCAAAAACTCCCGTCAGAGCCAATTTATTGTTAGTCATAGATTTCCCCTCATAATCTAAAATTTTCATTGTTATAGTAAGTACAATCCAAATACGCTGTTCTAAACAATGCACTCGGACATGTCATCTGACATATGTCAGATGACATGCTACACAATTTTATAGTTATATTGCAACTAACAATGCACACCAGACTTGATAGTAAAATCAGAGTCATTCCCTACATCTTTTAAACAACTGATTTGAATAAATCCACTTTGCGGACTCTTAGTAAAATAGACGGCAAATAAAAACCCCAACCCATCCGGGCTGAGGTTTTTATTTGATGAAAGCAGCGGCAATGGCCTCTAATTTTTCACTGTTTCCGCAATTTTACTCTACGCCTCTTCTAGGAACAGTAGATACCCTCCTCGCGAATTGACTTCTCTTGTAATTCAGTTATTTGTTTCTATTTTAAAAATTGGGTACCTATTCTCAATCGTCTTCCGTTGTTTTGGCCCAATTTCCAACGGTATCGTCGAGCGAACTAGTCGCCAAAAGACTGCGATCAATCCCATTTGGGGTCGCGTTTTTCCAGAAATGCAGTAATGCCCTCTTTGGCATCCGCGCTTTGCAGGCAGGCATCTAACTGATCACGCAAAAATGGAAGAGCGCTGTCAAAATCCATAGCATCCTGTGCTGCATAAGCGGCGAGGCCTAGTTGCATAGTTCCGGGGGCCAGGTTGGCGAGTTCTGCTGCCAGGCTAGCGACGTGATTTTGTAAATCCTCAGCGGCTACGGATTGGTTAATCAAGCCCCATTTTTCTGCTTTATCTGTTGAGATTGAATTGCCGCGCATAACAAAATCAAGTGCCGCCCTTTGTGGCATCACACGAAACAACCCACCCATTACCATAAACGGCCAGATACCGCGTTTGATTTCGGGCGCAGAAAATTTCACCCCTTCGGCGGCTATGGCGTGGGTCACATTGCAGAGAAATAATAACGCGCCAGCAAATAGGTTGCCTTGGACACAGGCAATAGACGGCTTATTGAGATGACGCAAGCGCAGTGCGATATCATCATTACCACCACGTATCGGAACGGTTGATTGGCTTTCGCTAACTTTGCCGCTCATCGCGGCTAAGTCGCCACCCGCACAGAATACATCGCCTTTGGCCGCCAGTACGACTACACGAATATCGCGCTCCTGTTTGGCGTAATCCAGAGCATAAATGATTTCGGCGGCCATGGTAGGGTTAATGGCGTTTTTGCGCTCGGGACGGTTTAAGGTGATGGTCAGAATATGGTCTTTTATTTCAAGCTCAATCGCTTCGAAAATCAGGCCTTCTAGAGATAAATTTTCGTCCGTCATATTGTTAACCTTTTGTTATTCAGCCAAGTTTAACTGTTTGGTCAGAGACACAGGTACCTCAATAACTTTGGCTCGCAAATATTCACCCATGGATTTTGCTTGCGGATCCATACGCACCGATGACGCGACCCCTTCACCTAAAATACCTTTAATAAAGAAATTCAGGGAGTGGATATTGGCAAGATCATATCGAACAATTTCCAACTCCGCGGTCTCAGGCATCAGCTGTTTTAATTTTTCTACGGTTAAAAATTGATGGAGAAAACCATAGGCTTCCGCACTGGTAGCCCAAACGCCCACATTGGCACAGCCACCTTTGTCCCCAGAGCGCGTACCAAAAAGGCGACCCAAGGGCATACTGACGGTATCGCCGATGGGGCACGGCGGCACCTCTGCAGGTTCTACAATATGAGTAACTGCCGGCAAACCCAGTTGATTAGTCGGTTTAACTTCAGTGACATTATTATCGAGATGAACCGTCTCTGTGACGTATTGACTATCAACCAGTGTTGGCCAATAGACCAAAAAGCTATCGCCATTACCGATGGGATTCATTACACCGAGGCCAGGAACATTGGCGAGAAAAATTTCGATCATCTTGGCGCTAAACAGGCGGCCCAATAACTCTTTATTGCGCGACTTGGCAATGATTCGCAAGCGGGCAAATGCTTCTTCATTGGTTTGTGGATTTTCTTTATCACTGCGAATCAGTTCGATCGATACATCATCAAACTGTTGTTTACCACCGATGTTATTGAAGAATGTAGTAGTTAATATGTCTGCTTTTGCTTCAATATCTAGACCCGTCAGGGCGATCTCAAAGCCATTGCGAAAGCCTCCCAGCGTATTGATACAGACTTTATGGGTGGGTGGTGGGCAGGAACCTTTACAGCCGCTTACATACACGCGATCTTCACCTGCCTGCTCAATCCTCAAGCTGTCGAAATGGCCGATAACATCCGGGTTTTTATATGCTGGGTCGCTGATCTCGTAAAGCAACTGAGCTGTCACTGTGCCAACAGATACCAAGCCTGCGGTGCCCGGATGTTTAGTAATAGTGAAATTACCATTGGCTTCAATTTCGGCAATAGGGTACCCAGGGTTATCAAAATTGGGCACTTCTTGAAAAAAAGCATAATTGCCACCAGTCGCTTGTTGACCACATTCGATAATATGGCCTGCGGCCAGTGCACCCGCCAGTTGATCGTAATCGTCGCGCTGCCAGTTAAACTTCCAGGCGGCGGGGCCAATCACTACCGCAGCATCGGTTACCCGCGGGCAAATGACGATATCAGCGCCTTGGTCTAACGCCTCTTTAATACCCCAAGCACCCAGATAAGTATTGGCGGTGAGTAAGGTATTTTTCGTGTTGGCTAAATTAACGCCAGTATCCATATTGGTGAACAACTCGCCTGCATTTTGCAGTTGTTCAATATTTGGTGCCAAGTCATCACCATCGATATAGGCGACTTTCACATTAAGATTTAATTCTTTGGCAATCTCTTTTACTGCATCAGCCATAGCGGCAGGATTAAGGCCACCAGCATTGCTAACAATCTTGATATTGTTTTCCATGCAAGGCTGTAGCACCTGTTTTACTTGCTTTAAAAAAGTGCCGACATAACCTGTGTTTCTGCTCTTTTTTTGGCCATACAAAATAGCCATAGTGAGTTCGGCTAGATAATCGCCGGTAAGGACATCGATAGGGCCACCTTCAACCATCTCTTTGGCGGCAGATAATTTATCACCATAAAAACCACTGCAGTTGGCAATTTTAATTACCTCAGTCATCGCTCTGCCCCTCTGCAATTGTTGCCAACAGTTGTTTGGATTTAACTTGTTGCCCCGCTTCACAGCTAACGGCGGTGACGACACCGCTAATACCTGCTTTAAGAGCATGCTCCATTTTCATCGCTTCCAACACAATCAGAGTTTGGCCGGCTTCAACCCGATCACCTTCTTTCGCCATCACTTCCACAATAGCACCGTCCATAGAGGCTTTAACTTGGCCACTGCCTGCGCCACCTGCGGCTACTGCAGGTTGGTGGGTAATATCGCTAATAATAAAGTGACCACTGCCATCATCAAGATATAGAGTCTTATCATCAAAGGCAAAGTGCATGGTTTCGCGTACACCGTTTTCCATAAATACGCAGCTATTATCGGTTTGGGAGATAAACCCCAAACAAGTGGTTTCATCACTAACAGTAATATTAAAACCCTGTGCCGTTTTGCTTAGATTGACGGTATAAGTTTGGCCGTCGAAGTCCAGCTGGTAAACATAACTCTCGTCGCTGGCGCGGCTCCAATTATGGCTAGTACCCTGCTCTGCTTGCTGAAAATAAAGCATGGCGGCCTTAGCCAGCGTAGCATTAGAGGGTTGCTTTTGATCCATACTGATATCAGCACTGAAATGTTGCTCGATAAAGGCGGTGGTGGCTTCACCTTGGCCAAACACCTTATGGCGCAAGACGTTTTGCAGGAACAATTTATTATTATTCATGCCGAGTAATTGTGTGTCCTGTACTGCAGAGGCCAGACGACGAATGGCCTCGGCACGATTGTCACCATAAGCGATCACTTTAGCAATCATCGGATCGTAGAACGGGCTGACGTCCTGACCGGTTTGGATACCATGATCCATGCGGATACCAGCTCGCTGAGGATAATGCCATAACCGCACTTGACCGGTTTGTGGCATAAAATTATTCCGCGGGTCCTCGGCATACAGTCGAACCTCGACAGCGTGACCGGTTAACTCAATATCATCTTGACTCAATGGCAGGGCTTCGCCCGCCGCAACTTTCAATTGCCAAGCCACCAGATCCTGACCAGTAATAAGCTCAGTTACCGGATGTTCTACCTGCAAGCGGGTATTCATTTCCAGAAAGTAAAAGTTTTTATCTTTATCGACCAAAAACTCGACGGTACCGGCACCGCGATAATGACAGGCTTTGGCAGCATTAACCGCCGCTTCACCCATACGCTGGCGCAGTTCTGGATCAACAAAGGGAGACGGGGCCTCTTCTACCACTTTTTGGTGTCGGCGTTGAATAGAGCAATCACGTTCGCCCAGATAAACCGCGTTGCCATGCTCATCGGCAAATACCTGAATTTCAATATGGCGTGGCTCGATTACTGCCCGCTCCAGAATCAGTTCACCGCTACCAAAGGCCGTTTCAGCTTCAGAGCGAGCAGTGCGTATTTGCTCAGCTAATTCACTCTCTTTAAAAACCAAACGCATACCGCGACCACCGCCACCGGCAGAGGCTTTTACCATCAGCGGGAAGCCGATATCTTTGGCCTTGCTGAGTAGCGTTTCCTCAGATTGGTCGGCATCCTGATAACCGGGAATACAGGGCACACCGGCATCGATCATGGCGATTTTGGATAAGCGTTTGCTGCCCATCAAATTAATGGCTTCACTGCGCGGGCCGATAAAGGTGATGCCGGCCGCTTCACAGGCTTCAGAGAAGGCCGCATTCTCAGATAAGAAACCGTAACCCGGGTGAATAGCATCGGCGCCCGTCTGTTGCGCAGCGGCAAGAATTTTATCGGCTACTAGATAGGATTCCCCTACGGCGGCAGGACCAATGCAAACCGCTTGATCGGCTTCACTGACATGCAGGGCGCCGGCATCGGCCTCGCTGTAAACCGCAACAGTACGGTAACCTAGATCACGGGCGGTACGCATAACACGGACGGCAATTTCACCACGGTTTGCCACTAATACTTTTGTAATTTTGTTCATAGTCTTGTTATTCCCAAGAAGAACCTTAAGGCTCTTATAAGCGTCCGACACCAAAGGTATTGGTGTTAACAATACGTTCATCGGCTTCGCGACAAACACTTAAGGCAAATGCCACCACTGCACGGGTATCGGCGGGATCAATCATGCCGTCGTCCCAGACGCGTGCGGTATTAGCTAGGGCATTAGAGCGCGCTTCTATAGCCTCAGTCGTTTCTTTTTCCAAGGCATCAACTTGGGCGCGCATTTCATCGGTAATTTCTCCGGCTCGCGCCATTTTTGCTTCAGCTACCTGACGCAATACACTGCCAGCCTGAGCGGGACCCATTATGGACACTACGCTGCGCGGCCAAGCGAATAGGAAGCGTGGGTTCATACCACGACCGGCCATAGCATAGTTACCGGCACCGTACGAGCCACTGACAATAATGGTGATTTTTGGCACTGTGCAGTTGGCCACCGCCTGAATAAACTTGGCGCCGTGTTTAATAATGCCCGCTTGCTCTGGCTCAGTGCCTACCAAGAAACCAGTGGTATTGGCTAAGAACAGCAGTGGCGTACCGGACTGTTCACACAGTTGAATAAACTGCGCGCCCTTAACGGCACCTTTGGCAGTAATTGGGCTGTTATTGGCAATAACACCGCAGGGCTGACCTTCAATTTCTATATGACCACAGAGAGTGCCGTTGTCGAAGTCGCCTTTAAATTCCAGAAAGTCCGAACCATCGGCAATACGCGCAATCACTTCCTGCATATCGAAGGGAGTTTTGGCTTCTTCAGGCACAATACCGCGTAATTCTTCGGCAGCGTAGACTGGCTCCTGATAAGTCACTTCGGCGCGCAGTGGCTGGTTTTTGTTCCAGCCCAGCTTCTTGGTGACATCTCGTGCAATACGAATACCGTCGGCATCATTTTCTGCTAGGTAATCATTGGTGCCAGCGACTTCACTGTGCATTTCGGCACCCCCGAGTTCCTCATCGGTGGCGATTTCACCAGTCGCGGCTTTCAGTAGCGGAGGACCGGCCAAATACATAGTGGATTGTTTGCGCACCAGAATCAGGTAATCAGATAAGGTCGGCTGATAGGCACCACCGGCTGTGGCACTGCCATGTACGACGGTGATTTGTGGAATCCCCGCTGCCGACATACGGCTTTGCTTGGCAAACCAATTGCCGGATTCACCAAAATTATCGCCGGCTAATTTCAAATTACCGCCACCACTTTGCGACAGGCACACTAATGGCAGTTTATTTTGCATAGCAATGTCGACCATGCGGACACGCTTTTTGCCACCCATGGGGCCTATACTTCCGCCCTTGGTGAGGTAGTCATCGACACCGACTACGCAGCGTACGCCATTGATATAACCGATACCGGTAATATAGCTACCACCTGCACCTGAACCGTCGGTATCCTCATCCTGCATATAGCCGCACAGCGTTGACAGTTCAAGGAAAGGCGCACCGGCATCAAGCAGCAGATTCAAGCGTTCACGCGGCGGGATAAGACCCTTCTTTATATAGCGCGGCGCTTTGGCCTGTGCCGCTTCGATAACGCGACGCTCAATGCCACGAAATTCCTCTACCGCTGCGCTCATCACTTGCAGATTATTCTTGAACGCATCGGACTGGGTATCCAGTTGAGATTCTATAACCGCCATAATGTAAATTCCTATAACTTAAAAATTTGGAGATCTGTAGTCCAGTCCCATACCATCGTGCTCTTCAGTCAATCGCATCGCGCATCCGTCTGGTTTGGTTGGCTTTGCTCACTTAAGAATACCGCCCTCATCACCGATCACTACCACCTTTTGAAAGGCAGGGCGCGCGCGCATGCGATTTAAGTAATCGCGAACATGTGGTTTATAGGGTTCATCTATTTTTAGCAGCTCACCGAGATGCAGAGCGTAGACGATAGCGATATCGGCAATAGTGAAACGATCACCGACCAGATATTCACGCCCATCTTCCAGGTGTCTATTCAAACGACGCAAACGTGCATGGAACCATTGCATATAATCTGTCCCCGCCTCTTGCAGACCGCGCTCTGATGGTTCAAACAGGGTGTAACGGAGAAACACCGTTTGCGGAAAGGTCAATGTGGCGTCACTGTGAAACAACCAGTTGAGATAATCGCCGTACTCGGGGTGGTCAGGCGTAAGACCAAAGTCATGTTTGCCATAGCGATCCACTAGATACAGAGGGATGCCAGAGGACTCGGTCATATGGGTGTCGCCATCGATCATATAGGGGATAGTCCCCAGCTCATTGACCTCGAGAAATTCTGGTTGCGCCAAGCGTGGCGGAAAGGGCATTGTCTCCAACTCGTAGTCCAGACCCATTTCTTCAAGAGCCCAAAGTGCACGCAAGGAGCGGGCGTTGTGGCAGTGCCAAAGTTTGATGGTCATAGTGTTTACTCTCCGTTTTTTATTCTTAGACGCCGTACTGGCGCGAGGCCAGATCGCGCATGATCTCTTCCGAACCGCCGCCAATGGCATTGACCCGCACTTCCCGATAAATGCGTTCGACGCGGTTATCGCGCAGGTAACTGGCTCCGCCTAAAATCTGGCTGGCCTCGCGGGCGCAGAATTCCATAGTCTGGCTGCACTGCACCTTGAGCATGGCAATATCACCGGGATTGGGTTTACCCTCAGCAATCTCGCGAGAGCAATGATTAATACAGGCCTGACAGGCGTTGATGCGCTGCTTCATATCGGTAATTTTGTGACGAATAACCTGATGGTCAGCCAGACGCTTGCCGAAAGTCTTTCTTTCCTGAGCCCATTTAACGGCTTCCTCAAGGCATACACGCGCACTGGCCTCCATGGCGACACAGAGCATCATGCGCTCAGCATTAAAGTTATTCATAATGACCTGAAAGCCTTGGTTTTCTTGACCGATTAGATTGCCTGCTGGCACTTTGACATTTTCAAAGTACATAGTGGCGGTATCAGAACACCACCAACCCTGCTTGCGTTGCAGTGGCGTGCGGGATACGCCTTCAGCATCCATCGGAATCAATAGCATGGAAACGCCGTGAGAACCCTCACCGCCGGTGCGCACTGCGGTGGCGGTCCAATTGGCATTCATACCGCCAGTAATAAAGGTTTTTGAACCATTCACGATGTAGTCATCGCCTTTACGCTTGGCGGTAGTCTGTATATTGGCGACATCGGAACCACCGCCTGGCTCGGTAATCCCCAGAGAGATTCGCTTGGTACCCGCGAGGACACTGGGCATGACCAGTTGTTTGATTTCTTCGCTGGCAAAATTAGCCACCGGAGGCAGGCCAATACTGTGAACACATAGAGTGGCGCCTATGCCACCAACACCGGAGCGGCCCAGCTCCTCATTGAGAATATTGTGGTGCCAAATATCGATACCTTCGCTGATGCCACCGTATTCTTCTGCGTATCCCAAGCCCAGAATGCCCACCTCAGCGGCTTTAGGCCACAGTTCATCGGGGATCTTGCCTGCTTCGTCCCACTCGACGGCATAGGGCATGATTTCGCGGTCGATAAAACGGCGCAACTGAGTGCGCCACTCCCCGTGCTCAGGAGTCAAATAAGGGTTACTTATTCGGGCGCTATCAAAATCCAGTGACATGGTTAGCCTCCTGTTAACTAAAACTGCTATTAGAATAGCTACAGTCTAAAGCACCTGAGATACCTCGCTTGGGATAGCATGCCAAGTTATTTGGCAATTGGTGCCAATTCCCGCCCACTTAGCACCGCATTTAACGGCCGATCAGATGATAATTAGAGGGGATTTGCCGCGCCAGTATTTTAAGGCATAAACAGAGGCCTAGCCCATCGGCTAGCTAATGGCCAGAGCCTCTCTGAGCAACCCCATACAGACAGGCTCCGAGAAAAATCCATACCATAATAATGCCCCATTCTTGGGGCCACAGTAAGGCAGCAGGGCTACCGGGCAAGTAAAGCAGAGTTATGCCAATAGCAAGCACCAGTGCTAGACGACCCAAATACTCGCCAAAAGGTACTTTATACGGTCTCTCAAGATTCGGTTCCCTCTGACGCAATATCAGGAATGACCAAGCCACCATAACATAGGCAATTACAATGCCGAGGCTTCCTGCATTGACCACCCAAACCAGAGCCGGTCGACCAAAAAATGGACCAATGGCGGACAGTGCGCCCAACAACAGAATCGCATTTTTCGGGGTATGGTATTTTGGGTGAAGTTCACCAAGAAATTTTGGCAATAATCCGCTATTTGCCAGTGCGTAAATGGCCCGACTGCCACCAAGAATAAACGCATTCCAGCTGGTTATAATGCCAGCAAGGCCGGCAACCAATAATACTGTGCCGCCGACCTCGCCATAGATACGGGCGTTGGCCTCCGCGGTCACTGTACCAGAGGCGTCGATTGCCGCCTGATCTAGCACAAGGCCAACAGCCAGAATAATGAGACCATACCAAACGATCGCCATCGCCACTGATACAACTAATACCACGCCAATATCTCTAAACGGCAGATCAACTTCCTCAGCAACCTGGGGAATGGTATCGAAACCCACAAACATAAACGGCACCATAACTAGCACCAGCGTGATTCCCGCAAAGCCATCCTTAAACAGTGGATCCATATTGCTGATATCGCCGGTGTCCAGAGCGCCACTAACAAGCAATACCCCTACCAGCAGAATACCGAT
>JASLVT010000089.1 GCA_030741175.1 Porticoccaceae bacterium | reverse complement strand
TAACCCCATCCGCCATGCAACTGAAGACATTCATCGGCGACTTTACATTGTAGATCCGTGGTCAGGAGTTTAAGCTTGGATGCAGTGACAGTATCTAACTTATCTTCCAGCAATAGCTCAGTACAGCGATCCAAAAACACCTCCGCCGCTGACACCTCAGTGGCGAGTTCCGCCAACTTAAACTGCGTATTCTGAAAAGACGCTACGGTTGTGCCGAAGGCTTTACGTTCTTTGGTGTAATCGATCGTGGCCTCCAATACCGCTTGCGCATTGGCCACAGCACCCACCGCAATAGACAGGCGCTCCTGAGGCAGATCTTGCATCAGATAAATAAAGCCACGCCCTTCTTCACCAAGAAGATTTTCCTTGGGCACTCTGACATCCTGAAAAAATAACTCGGATGTGTCCTGCGCTTTTAAGCCCAACTTATGCAGGTTTTTGCCCTTACTAAAACCCGGTAAATCCGCCTCTACTAAAAATAGGCTGATTCCTTTAGAACCGGCACTGCTATCGGTTTTGGCTACCACGATTACTAGATCTGCTTTTTGACCGTTGGTGATAAAGGTTTTTGAACCATTGAGAATATAATGGTCCCCATCCAATACAGCTGTCGTTTTAGTGCCCTGTAAATCCGACCCAGCACCGGGCTCAGTCATTGCAATTGCAGTAATCAATTCTCCAGTGATACAACGAGGTAAATATTTCTGCTTCTGCTGTTCATTGCCATAACGGACAATATAGGGAACAGAAATATCATTATGTAATGTCCAACCCAGACCCGTGCAACCGGAGCGACCAATCTCTTCATTGACGATACAGTTGTAGCGAAAGTCGGTACCAACACCACCGTATTCCTCGGGTACCATGGGGCAGAGAAACCCCTGCTCACCCGCTTTACGCCAAATCTCATCACTGACCATGCCGTCTTTTTCCCACTGCTCATGGTGGGGCATGGCCTCAGCCTCTAAGAATTTGCGCAGACTATCGCGGAACATATCATGGTCAGAATCATAGATTGTTCTTGGAATCATAATAGAAATCTCTGTTGTGTCTTTTAGGTATTTTTAAACGCCAAAATGGTAGCAAAGTTGCCTGAGCAGATCAGTCGATTTTGCGACAATCCAATTAAATTCAGTGACCTGTGAGTACCAAGCTCAGGGCGCTGTCTAGACACCAATTAGCATAAAGACGAGCATGCCCAAACCGATAGTCCAATACACTGAGCCGGTTTTATATGCCACAACAATGGCTGTTAGTGCGCCCCATAAATAGGGATTATCCGATGCCAGATCGAGTTGCTGCTCATGCACTAACACGATCGGGGCGGCGATTGCAGTCAATACCGCTGGGCCACTGAAACTTAGCAAATGCTTTACATTTGCACCGAGACGAATAGGCAACCGGCCCTCGAGAAACAGATAGCGAGTGGCAAAGGTAATGCATGCCAACAACAGAATAGTCAGCATCGTCATGGATACACCTTTAATAGCTTGGCACTACTATAGCCTGAAAGCATTGCCAGTAATGCGGCACATACCAACCCCAATTCAAATTGCCAGAGGCTAAACAGAACGCCGGCAACAATGGCTACCAGAACAGCAATCAAACTGGGAATAGATTTGATCTCTGGCACCACCAGAGCAATAAAAATAGCGGCAATAGCAAAGTCTAATCCCAGTGTCGTTAGGTCAGGTAGAGAGGACCCAGCGACAATACCGATAAGCGTCCAAAGGTTCCATGCTAAATAAAAACTGCCTCCGGCACCCAGAGCATAGTAGAGTCTAAATCTGGTTAAATAAGCCCGCCGATGACTGGACAGAGCGAACAGTTCATCAGTGAGGAGAAAACCGAGACCGACCCGCCAGCGCAACGGCTGTGGACTCAGCCTGTCACGCAAGCTAAGGCCATAGAGGAAATGCCGCGAACTAATCACTAGCGCACTAAAACATACAGTGATAAGTGAAGCACTATCTGCAATCAATTCCACGGTCACAATTTGTACTGCGCCACCAAAAATAATCGCAGAAAACAGCTGTGCCTCAAGCCAACTAAAACCCCGCTGCACCGCAAGCGAACCAAATAAAATACCCCATGGCAACACTGCCAAACTGAGGGGCAACATATCAATCGCACCCTTTTTGACCGCCGCTAATAGTGCACGCTGTCGATAATTATCCATTATTAAACAAAACGGCGAATCAAGGCTCGAGGCATAATATCTACCAGCAAGGCGACAAAACGCCAACGTCTGGTAACAAACACATGATTTTTCTTCTTATTAATCGCTGTCACCATTTGCGCTGTGGCTTTTTCTACCGAAGACATCCATGGGGGACGACCCTGCACCATAGGTGTTTCAACAAATCCGGGCTCAACCGTTGTCACAGTAATCGGTAACTTAGAGCGTAGGGCCCGCGAGCGCATACCCTCGAGATAATTGGAAACATAAGCTTTACTGGCATTGTAGGTAAGAGATATACCACCAGACAAATGTGCCGCAACAGAGGAAACTCCAACCAAGTGGCCGCCACCTCGGGCGACAAAATGATTCATCGATGTCAGCGACATGGCAGTAAAACCGCGCACATTCACATCCACCATCTGTCGCTCTACCTCCCAATCCAGCAGACGCTCCATACTCCCTACACCAGAATTGACAACAATCAACTCAACATCACCCATTTTCTCGATCAGACTAGTTAAGTCTGCCTGAGCCCGCTCGGCATTCACTAAATCAGTAACCTGCACAAAATGTTGGCCAGGTAAACTATCAGCCAGTTTTTTTAAGCAGCCATCACGGCGCGCCATAAGTCCCAACTGGTAGCCTTGGGCTGCTAGTTGCACGGCTAATTCCCAGCCAATCCCCGAACTGGCGCCGATAATAATCCCCTGCTTCATATTGTACTCCCCAATAATTAGTATTTTCTTATTCAAACTGACCTTCAAGTAACGTCTGCTTTTCTAGCCACTGTTCCTCTAGTGTCAATAAAACCTTTTTATGTACAGCTTGCTCAGCAATAATAGTCTTCAGTTGTTGCTTATTTCCTTCATCATAAATGCTAGTGTCTGCCAATTGTTGCTCTATCGCACCGAGCAATGCTTGATGCTTCTCCATCTTTGATTCAATCGCTTTAATCTCTCTCTTTAGCGGTGCTACTTTTTTGCGGCTTTCAGCAGACTGTTGTCGTGCAAGCTTTTTGTCGATCATTGGCGTGACAGTAGACTGTTTAGTGGCCTCAGTATCGCGAGAAAACTGTTTTAACCAATCTTGATAATCATTTAAATCCCCAGAAAACTCCTCTACCCGCCCATCGGCGATCAAAAAAAACTGATCCACGGTATTGCGCAGCAAATGACGATCATGAGATATCACTACCAGTGCTCCCTCAAAACTTTGCAGTGCCATGGTAAGCGCATGGCGCATCTCTAAATCCAAATGGTTAGTTGGCTCATCCAGTAATAGAAGATTAGGTTTCTGCCAGACAATAATAGCCAGCGCTAGCCGAGCTTTCTCACCACCAGAGAAATCCATGATAGGATCAAGCGCTTTGTCATCGTGAAAATCAAAGCCCCCCAAGAAATTTCTGATCTGCTGATCTGTCGCCGTTGGACTAATACGTTGCAGATGAAGCAATGGGCTAGCCTGCAGATCTAATACCTCTAGTTGATGCTGAGCAAAATAACCGATTTTAATATTTTCACCATAGACCCGAGTGCCGGCTAGTAGCGGAAGATCACCGGTAAGGCTGTTAATCAGCGTAGATTTACCCGCACCATTGGGCCCCAGTATCCCCAGTCTACTGCCCGGTTGTAAATCGATATCAACCTGTGACAACACAGCCTCTGTTCCATAACCCAAATCGGCCTGGCTCAGGTTAACCAGTGCACTATGTACTTTTTCAGGCGTGGAGAAATTAAAATGGAACGGGGAATCAACATGCGCTGGTGCGATATTTTCCATGCGCTCCAGTTCTTTGATTCGGCTCTGCGCCTGCTTGGCTTTCGATGCTTTGTAGCGAAAACGAGCAACAAATGCCTCCACATCCTTGCGACGTTTCTGTTGCTTCTCAAAACTCGCTTGTTGCAGAGCTAGTCGCTCAGCACGCACTCGCTCAAAGGCAGAATAATTGCCTTTATAAGCCAGAGTCTGCTTTTGCTCAATATGCACAACCCGCTCAACCACGTTGTCGAGAAAATCTCGATCATGGGAAATAATTAATAGGGTACCCGTGTAAGCCATTAACCATTGTTCAAGCCATACTGTGGCGTCCAGATCTAAATGGTTAGTCGGCTCATCCAGCAATAATAGCTCGGAGGGGCGCATTAGGGCCTGCGCCAAATTTAAACGGATTCGCCAGCCACCAGAGAAGCTACTGACGGGTCGGTTGATTTCTGATTGATGAAAGCCTAGTCCATGGAGTAATTGCTCCGCACGATAGCGTGCATCGAAACCATTGATGGCATCCATTTTTTCGTATTCAGCGGCCAGTCGATTATTATCCTCAACAGCCAACGCCTGCTCTATCGCTGTTTCGATTTGCCGTAATTGTGGATCGCCATCTAAAACAAACTCTAGCGCGCTTCTATCAGAGCTCGCTAACTCCTGCGCCATATGAGCAATACGCCAATCCTTGGGGATAAATAAATCCCCGGCATCGGGCGACACAGTACCTAGCAATAGCTTGAATAGACTCGACTTGCCGCAACCATTGGCACCTATAATGCCGATATGCTGTCCCGGGTGGATCACCAATTGCGCTTCACTCAGTAGCAACTTGGTGCCTAGGCGCAGTTCAATATCTGTCAATGAAATCATAAGGAGTCTAATTGCTGGCAGCGGTTACAGGCTATTGGGCAGGCATTGCATAGAGTGAATATCACAAGTCATAATTCTATAGTCAGACAATGATACCAAGTTAACGCGTGCTCAGGAGAATCAAATGCACTTTATCAGCCCCACTAAGATAGCGTCTGTCTTATTTATATTGCTGTGTTCGCCCATCAACCTAGCTGCAGATAGACAGGCACAGCAACTGGTAAATAATTTGGCCAATCTTAAGTTCGACCAACTGGGCAATCCACAGATAAAGACAGATTCCATTAAACCGGTATTAGCATCCGCCAAACAGCCGCATCGATTGCTGGTCGTCAACGTTGAGTTTTCGGATATCAGCTTCGATCGCTTCGCTGGCGATAAAAATCAGCACAGAAAAAATCGCAATTATCTGCAGAAACTGCTGTTCGATGGGTCAATCAATAAACCCAAGGTCGGTACCCTATCACATTATTATCGCCACCAATCGAAAGGACAATACCATGTTAC
This sequence comes from Porticoccaceae bacterium, assembly GCA_030741175.1. Lineage (GTDB taxonomy): Bacteria > Pseudomonadota > Gammaproteobacteria > Pseudomonadales > Porticoccaceae > HTCC2207. The sequence continues at coordinate 734 of JASLVT010000089.1, read as the reverse complement.
CGGCACAGTGCTTCCGGTGGTCAAGGTAACCAAGCCCCTCGCTGCCTATGGTCGACCAGTACAAAATAGCGATGGCAGCTGGCGTCATGACAATAGTCCAGAAAAGCTTGTCGCTGATGCCCTAGCAACAGCTTACAAGGAGAATCCAGATTTTCCTTGGTCAGATTATGATCGTTGGGACCCGTTGGACTACGACGGTGACGGCAATCGTGATGAGGCCGACGGCTATCTCGATCATTTGGTGATCACCTATGCCGGTAAAGGGCAATCGGCCTGTCAGGGCCTTTACAAGCTCAATGAAAAATTTACCCCTAACGCCGGCGCCGATGTCTTTGATACGTTACCCAATGACGAACAGCAATGTGCTGATCGTATCTGGCCCCATCGCAGTTCGCTGACCAAAGCCCTAGGCAAAGGGCCTGTTGTTGAAGGTCTGGTGCATGGCCGCGGCGGCATTGAAATTGGCGGTGGTCTTTGGGTCTACGACTACAATATGCAGTCAGAATATACTGAAATCTCGACCTTTATTCATGAATTTGGCCATAGCCTAGGCCTGCCCGATATCTACGCCCGTGCAACCAATAATTCCACTGCCTCTTGGGAGGTGATGTCCGCTACTAGCTCACCGCAACCACAGGAAATGAGTGCCTGGTCGCGCATGATGCTAGGGTGGTTACAACCCTGTGTTATCCGTCCTCAGACATTTGGCGGCAACAAGCGCCAGTCTTTTTATC
>JASLVT010000088.1 GCA_030741175.1 Porticoccaceae bacterium | reverse complement strand
CCCAAACCACGGATATACAGATTTGGAACTACCGCAGCACTGTTTATCTCAAAATTAGGTACCACAGCTGATAAATCTTCCATATCCGATATTCCGACTTTTGCCATCATATCCGCGCTTACAGCTGACACTGAGACAGGAACATCTTGAATGGTTTCTGCACGTTTGGTGGCGGTTACCACCACCTCCTCCAACGCAGCATTACTCTGCGATGCTGCAAAGAGCAAAGCCGAGCCCGCTACCAAATAAGCATGATTCTTAATTTTCATGATTGACCCCTATAATTAGATTTCATAATTTTGTTATAGCTATTTGTTTACTCTAAAGCCCGAATCCGGAGATAGGCGAGTCCAACACAATCACTATATTAGAATGCTTGTGAAACGATAATACGCACATCACTGTACTGATTGTTCGCAAAATACGGCCTATTAATCTCAACTCAATAAGCACCCTAGAACCTCATCGACCTATCATAGGTCGATAATTTGGAGGTCTGCATAGTGCAAAAACGTTATGACTACGGGCTTTTACCAAATCTCGATGGCGTTATAGGAAGGACAATAGTTGCTCTGGTTTTGTCTAAATAGACATGGCTCGAGCGAAAATATCTCAATCAATACAACAGTGATATCGAGGATATTCTATTGACCGTATATCGCGATCAATATGTACGCTGAGTGGATGATTATCATTTAAAGGCTATTTAATTACTATAAAGCGCAATTGAAACTAATGCGTTTCATTATTACTGATAATCTACTCACGGAGCATATCTATGGGCATCGTTACACCCACTAATAAAGAAGTTTTAGATCTTAAAGGACTTCATCTTTTTCATGCTGGTGTCTCTAATTGCTCCATGCGCGTACGTTTAACATTAGAAGAGAAAAAACTTCCCTGGATCAGTCACCATATCGATCTATTTAAAAAAGAAAATCTCACGCCTGAGTATTTTGGTATCAATCCTAAAGGTCTGGTACCGGTATTAGTGGAGGATGGTGTGGTTATCACAGAATCAGACGATATCATCGACCATCTCGATCGAAAATTTCCCGTACCCTCTCTCAGACCCACATCAGACGCAGGTCTAAGAGACATGTATGCATGGATGAAACTGGCGGTAAACAATCATATTGGCGCAGTTAAGACTTATATTTACTTTCATCAGGTGCAAGGTAAGATGAGTCAATCTGAAGAACAGAAACAAGCCTATAGAGAATTACAAACGGATACAGAGCTTCTCGACTTCCATAGCAAAAGCAATAGCGAGACAGGCTTTACTCAACAAGATGTAGACAGAGCTACAGGGATTCTTAATGACTGTTTTGCCAAGGCGGAAAAAATACTCACTCATGCCGATTGGCTGGTTGAGAACAAATTTTCTCTCGCTGATATTACCTGGATGCCACTCCATTTCACTTTGGTTCGCGCGGATTTCTCCTTTGACCAATACCCCGCCATTGAGGACTGGTCTCATCGGATTGCCGAACGGGAGAGTTTTAATCAGGGCGTATTAAAATGGTGGCCTGGATTTGGTGGCTAACCAATCTCTCCTAATGATGCTCGAAAAATAAATAAAAGATACCCCAAATAGATACACTTCATGACATTTTCGGGGTCATGCTTATAATTAAGGCGAAAATGTTGTTTTTTCGCCTTTGTCCTGCAACTTTGAGTGTTACAAACACCTTCCAATGGATAGGGACAACACAGTAAAAAGAATCTTAATACCCACCATAAAGTAATCATGGCCTTTAACTATGCAGCCTCCTAAAACACTCAACAATATCGCACTATTTGGTCTCGGTGAAGCGGGCACTCTGATTGCGATGGACCTACAAAAGGTTGGCATCAGTGTCACCGCCTATGACCCCAAGGATGTTCCAACGCCTGCTGGCGTTAGTCGAGTACATACGCCACATGAAGCCGTGGCAAGTGCCGACGTTATTATCGGACTGACAGCTGGCGATGATGCACCAAAGGCCATAGAGCAGGCGATAGAGACGATCCCTGCAACCGCACTTTATGCAGATTTTTCTACTAACTCTGCCACGGCAAAGTTGGCAATGGCAGAGTTAGCCAAGAATCATGGTTTTGATTTCGTCGATGTCGCATTGATGACGGTAGTGCCAGGCAGAGGTTTGCGAACACCAGTTACTGTGTCAGGATCTGGTGCCAAACGATTTGAACAGCTCTTTGCTCCTCTTGAAATGCCGATAACTCGACTTGATGGGAATGCCGGAGAAGCAGCTACCAGAAAATTACTGCGCAGCGTGATGATGAAAGGGTTAGCCGCAATCATCATTGAGTCAATGCGCGCTGGTGAGGCTGCCAATTGCAGTGAATGGTTGTGGCAGAATCTTATCGATGAAATCACTCGAGCCGATAAACTATTAATCAATCGTCTTGTCACTGGCACGGAACCGCATGCCCATCGGCGACTGCATGAGATGATATGTTCAGCTGAATTACTGGAGGATCTTGGCATAGAGCCTACAATGACCCTTGCAACCGTAGACAGCTTAAAGTCAGTTATTGACTTGGGATTCCAAAGATACCTACCTAATAATCCCAAGCGGCTCAGTATTTAACTCGCACCCTTGGTTGCAAAGAGTAATAATATTGAACTCTCAAACATCATCACAAACTCTAATGGCTACCATGGGCTCGGCGCAGAGTTCCGCCTACCAAATCAACCGCCTCACGAGCGGCCTCGATTGTTGCAACAAGCGAGAAAAAGGCATGAATAAAACCATCGAAACGGCGCATCTCAACCTCTACTCCGGCTTCCGCTAATCGTTTGGCATAAGCCTCTCCCTCATCTCTAAGAGGATCATATTCTGCCGTGATTAATAAAGCAGGCGGTAAATCAGCAAGATCTGGCGCCAGTAGAGGACTGACAAGAGGGTGCTGCCGCTGCTCCTGATCTGGACAATAATTATCCCAAAACCAGTTCATCATGGTTTTTGTTAACAGATAGCCTTCGCCATTTTCCTGATAAGACAGACTAGACATACTGGGTTCGGTAATGGGATAAATCAGCAGCTGAAAAGCCAGTTCAGGGCCAGCCTTATCACGCGCCATCAGTGCCACTGCAGCCGCCAAATTTGCGCCGGCAGAGTCACCACCCACGCTGATTGGTCCCGGCCTTGCATTTAATTCAGTCTCTGCCGAAGACGCCCAACAAGCAACCGCATAACAGTCATTCAAACCCGCGGGGAAAGGATGTTCTGGCGCCAAACGGTAGTCGACAGCAATGACAATACATCCAGAGGCGACACAGATTTCGCGGCAGTCGGCATCATGGGTAACCAGATTCCCCAATACCCAACCACCGCCATGATAATGAACATGCACCGGTGCCTGACCCGCATGAGCACGATAGATTCGCACCGGAATCTCGCCCAGAGGTCCATCAACAACGCTGTCCTCGACACTGTATACCTCTACCGTTGGTGGCACTGACTGTGATTGCGTGTAAATAGCGCGACTCTCGGCCACAGGTAATTGGTGATACTCAGGTATATCAGCTTCAGCCATGGCCTGCAGGATAGCGGCAGTGACGGGCTCCAGGGGCATAATTTTTTCTCCTAGTAACGGGTAAGGCGTAGGTTCAGATCTAATTAACGATTATCCATCAAAATCTACTCTTAAACTCCACCTCAACGACAGCAGTGATAAGAAAACAACAGCCTTCGAGAGACGATGAAGGGTGCTGGCATATGCCGAGGCGTTTCAAGTAAGTGCTATCGCAACTACAATCTAATTAGGCATTTACCAAAATTCTCACCTGCTAGCATATCAACAAACGCCTGACCGGTTGACTCTATGCCCTCCGACCAATTTACAGGGCTCACCAAAGTGCCTGCCTTAAGCATGTTAGTGATATAGTCAATCGCTTCTGGATAGCGATCAATATAGTCAGAGAACATAAAACCCTCTGCTCTAGCCCGCTTGGTGATCAATTCCCACATGTTGCCCACCGCATCATGGCCACCCTCTTTGTCGTATTGGGAGACCGCACCACAGAGAATAATCCGAGAATTTTCGGCCAAATGCCCCAACATCGTGCTGAGCATGGAACCACCCACATTGTCATAAACAATATCTATGCCATTGGGTGTTGCCTGTTGCAATTGCTCCTCAAGCGATGACGCAGCTTTATAATCGATTACCTGATCGTAACCCAAGGTATCTTTTAACCAATCGCATTTCGCACTGCCACCGGCGATGCCTACAGTAGTGCATCCTTCCGCTTTTGCAATCTGCCCTGCAATACAGCCTATACCACCAGCTGCCGCATTGATCACAAACGCATCGCCCTGTTTCGGCTGTCCTATGTCCATAATGCCAAAATAAGCCGTCATTCCCGATGGACCCAAACTACAGAGATACTCATGCACCTCAATGCCATCATCAGGCTGTAAAATACTCATTAGATCAGAACCATCGGCGATGCTGTATTGTTCCCAGGCTGTTCTGCCCATCACAATACTGCCCACCGGGTAGTCGGCATTGCGGGATTCCACCACATCGCCTAAGACGATACTTTGCACCGGCTCGCCTAAAGGCATCGACGCCAAATAGTTATCTCCCGACCCCTCATTCATCCATTGGCGAAAACCCGCATCCAGAGACAAATAGCGGTTTTTGATCATAAATTGACCTTCTCCCACAGTGCCGAGAGGCTGAGTATCCACTGCAAAATCAGCAGCGACCATTTGGTCCGCTGGCCTGCGAGCCAATAAAACACGAGTATTCATTTGTGACATAGACTTGGATCCGTAATTAGTAATTATTATCGAGGTCAACTGACCTCCCATTTCAATCAATGTTACCTCAGCCAATCGACTACGTAAATAACAAACATGTTTGATGGTTTTTATTGACTGCCCTCAGTCGCCAAAGTAGTATAATCAAGAAAACTCGGCCCTAGAGCGACTGCTTGACTTTCACTAGTCTAGTGAGTTTGTCTCAACTCTAGCTAGCTATTGCATATTTAAGGAGGCCTTTAATGGCATTAACGACCCCACAGAATTTCGCCGATCATTTGGAGATTCAGCACGTACTCAATCTCTATGCATCCGCTATAGATAAGCACCAATGGCCAAAACTAGAGCAGGTATTTACCGAGGATGCCGTAGCCGATTTCACTGGCATTGGTATCTTTGAGGGCCGACAGGCGATTAGTGATGTCATTGAAAGCTTCCTAACCAAATGTGCAGTTACACAACATCTACTAGGCAATTACAATATTGAAGTAGAGGGTGATAAGGCAACTGCTACCTGCTACCTGTCAGCGATGCATGCGGGCATGGGCGATTATGAAAATGAAATTTTCACCGTCTGGGGGGAGTACAGTGACAGATTAGAGCGCACTGCAGAGGGATGGCGTATTGTCCACAGAACGTTGACAACATTGCATGGGTCGGGCGATATTGGATTAAATGACTAGGAAGCACTTTATCGCTTCGCTTCCACAAATATAGATAAAAAATAACAAGAGTAGCAGTGTGGCAACGCTGCACTCAAAAGACAGCCTTGACCCATCTCACGAGACTACAGGGTCGCCGATAGGCACTTAATATGACTAGGGGTAAAACTATGTTAGCCATCTCCGCACGAATTGAAATAGATCCCAAAGACAGCGCCGCTTATATTGCCGCCGCTCAAAAAATCATCGACCCAACTCACACCGAGCCCGGCTGTCTGCTCTACTGCTTTGCTGTGGATATCATCCACTCAAATGTGATCTGGGTCACAGAGCAATGGGAGGATGAAGCCGCTCTGATAAACCATCTACAGATGCCTTATATTTTAGAATTTCTCGCCTTTTGCGAGACTGTGTCAATCACAGATATGAACATTATAAGATTTGATGTGTCGGCTGCCGGCCCTTTAGAACTGCCAGAGAGCTAATATCCATATTGGTTTGAGGAACTGAGATCATGACTATCGCAGAAAACTATAACCGAATCGTCGCTCGCATTATTGATGATGTCGATAACAATACTACTGATCAGGCCGAGAGCACGTTAGCGGTGCCATCAAAAGCCTATACCG
>JASLVT010000087.1 GCA_030741175.1 Porticoccaceae bacterium | reverse complement strand
GACCACCAGAAATGACAATACCTGCGGCAGTCAATTCAGGGCGATCTGAAACGGCAACTTCTTCACCAACAAATTCCGATACATTGAGATTATGCGCTTCAGATACCGCTTCAATGCTAGCAGAGCCACCCTCTGGGGCAGCGGCATCAAAAGCCGTACCGCGCACAGTGAGAACCTTGATGCTGTCGGAAGACTGCACTGTAGCAATCACATTACCGGCATAAATGGGGCGCTTAAAGGTATCAGCACTCACCACAGCGCTAATATCAGAAATAGCCTGAACATCCATCAGAGCTGCCACACGTGGAATAATATTCTTGGCTGTGGTGGTCGCTGTCGCCAATATATGGCTGTAACCGGCGCCAACCCCAGCAATCAATGGTGCAACATTCTCAGCTAAAGCATTGGCATAGTCTGCGCTATCGGCTACCAATACCTTATTCACTCCGGCAACCTGCGCGGCCTGCCCTGCCGCATCCTGACAGGCGCTACCAGCAACCAATATATCGATATCACCACCAATTGCTTGTGCGGCAGTGATTGAGTTAAGGGTAGCAACATTGAGACTGCTATTGTCATGTTCAGCGATAACTAGAATACTCATGAGATCACCTTCGCTTCATTTTTCAATTTATCCATTAGCTGAGCAACATCCTCAACCATAATCCCAGCTTGACGCTCAGCGGGTAGCTCAACACCGAGCAAGCTGACGCGCGCGGCGGTCTCAACACCCAAATCCGCCGGTGTAGTTGTGTCCAACGGCTTCTTCTTGGCTTTCATAATGTTGGGCAAAGAGGCATAACGCGGCTCATTGAGACGCAAATCAGCGGTTACCACTGCAGGCAACGTCAACGCGAGGGTCTGTAAACCGCCATCGACTTCTCGTGTAACGGTGGCCTTGCCAGACTCTACAGTCAACTCAGAGGCAAAAGTGGCCTGCCCATAACCTGCTAAAGCTGCCAACATCTGACCAGTCTGATTGTTATCACCATCAATCGCTTGTTTACCTAACAAAATAATATCTGGAGACTCGGAATCACATACCGCTTTTAAGCACTTGGCAATTGCCAATGGTTCTAACGTATCATCGGTGTTGACAAGAATTGCTCTGTCAGCTCCCAGTGCCAATGCAGTGCGCAACTGCTCTTGAGCCTGCTGAGGACCAACTGATACCGCAACAATCTCTGTCGCGACACCCTTCTCTTTCAGCCTAACTGCCTCTTCAACAGCAATTTCGCAAAATGGGTTAATCGACATTTTAACATTGGCCAAATCAACGTCTGTATTGTCGGACTTCGGTCTAACCTTGACGTTGTAATCAACAACGCGCTTAACGGCTACCAGAACTTTCATGGTCACCCCTTTGAGTCAGTGGAAAATAGAGTTAAGGGCGCAAAAATATGTGAGGCCCTGCCAAATTTTGAGGCCGACATAGTGCCTAGATCACCTTAATAAATCAAGTTTACAAACTCTCATTTTCGACCATCTAGTCAGGCCAAAACAGCCACCCCGCTTGAAAATTACCATTATTGATAACGGCTATAGCTAAGCGTATATGATGGCGTTAAACTACATACCCAATATTCAAATAAGCCGATGGAGAATAAGAGTGGAACGCGAATTTATGGATTATGACGTGGTTATTGTTGGTGCCGGTCCCGCTGGATTAGCTGCCGCTTGTCGTCTAAAACAAGTCAATGCCGAACTATCTGTCTGTGTGGTTGAAAAAGGCTCCGAGGTGGGTGCACATATTTTATCTGGTGCAGTATTTGAGCCCACTGCACTCAATGAATTATTTCCCGACTGGGAAGCCATGGGTGCGCCGCTTGAGACAGCTGTTAGCGGCGACCAGATTTTTGTGTTTACCGGTGCTGAGAAACGGCTAAAAGTGCCAGGCTTATTTGCTCCCAAAACTATGCATAACCACGGCAACTATGTGATAAGCCTTGGCAAGCTCTGCCGCTGGCTTGCGGAGCAAGCTGAAAATCTTGGCGTGGAGGTGTTTCCCGGTTTTGCAGCAGCCGAGGTCCTCTATGGCGATAACAATGAAGTGCTTGGCATCGCCACTGGCGACATGGGTATTGGCCATAATGGCGAGCAAAAAGACTCCTATATGCAAGGTATGGAGTTACGCGCCAAGTACACCCTTTTCTCGGAGGGTTGCCGTGGGCATCTCGGTAAGCAATTGATTGCAAAATATGCCTTGGATGCCGGTAAAGATCCTCAGCATTATGGTATCGGCATCAAAGAGCTATGGAAAATTCCAGCGGAAAAGCATCAACCAGGTCTAGTAGTCCATAGTGCCGGCTGGCCACTGGATGAGAGTAAGTCGCTCGGAGGAGGATTTCTCTACCACTTAGAGGACAACCAAGTTGCAGTGGGACTGATCACTAACCTATCGTACAGTAACCCTCATGTTAGCCCCTATGATGAATTTCAGCGTTACAAACACCATCCAGAGATAAAGCAACATCTTGAGGGTGGCGAACGCCTGACCTATGGTGCACGGGCAATACTTAAAGGTGGCTTACAATCTCAGCCCAAAATGTCATTTCCCGGCGGCCTGTTGATTGGTGATGATGCTGGCACATTGAATTTTGCCAAGATCAAAGGTAGTCACACGGCCATGAAGTCAGGCATGATCGCTGCAGAAACGGTAGCTGAGGCATTAGCGGCTGACAAGCAAAACGACGATTTACAAGAATATGCGGCGGCCTATAAAGCATCTTGGGCCTACAAAGAATTACATATGCAACGTAACTTTGGTCCAGCCCAGCATAAATTTGGCAGTATTCTCGGTTCGGCATATGCCTTTATCGATATTAATATCTTTAATGGGTTGCTCCCATGGACTATGCGCGACAAGATCGCCGATCATGAAACTTTGAAGCCGGCGAGCGAGTGCGCAAAAATTGACTATCCAAAGTACGATGGCGTGTTGAGTTTTGACAAGGCCTCCTCGGTATTTATGTCAAATACAAACCATGAAGAGGATCAGCCCTGTCATTTGGTGCTAGCGGATGCACAACTGCCGATCAGTAAAAATCTTGAACTCTATGATGAACCAGCGCAGCGATACTGCCCTGCCGGTGTCTATGAGATTGTGTCAAACGACGATGGTAGCCCAAGATTTCAAATCAATGCACAGAACTGTGTTCACTGTAAAACCTGTGATATCAAGGAACCCAGTCAGAATATCAATTGGGTCGCCCCAGAGGGTGCCGGTGGTCCTAACTATCCCAATATGTAGACTACCGCCAAACAATAAAGGCGGCCTCAATGGCCGCCTTTATTATTATCACTGTATGATTTCATTCTGAGGTCAAATGACCGAGCAAATAGTCCACGCCCATACTGCGCAATCTTAGCGTCTGACTTCCGTCATCGTTACTCTCCATATGAGCCCAATCGACTAACTGATAATATAAAGATCGGCTTAATAGACCGTTCAGATTATCTCTTACTGTTACCAGCGGAACAGGCTGATTATTGGCCTCATCATAATCCACCCACAATGGATTGTTGGGACCGATCAACAAGTGATCACCACTTATACTCCTGAGTTGAATAGCCTGCTCCCCACTGCGGTATAATTTCTCTGCGGATACCATAAAAAATGGTGCTACATCGACATTGATTTGCCATTTCTCAACAGGTGTCACCAGAAAATAGTTATCCCCTTCTCGTTTGAGAATGCTAGCGAATAATTTGACCAAAGCTGGGCGCCTGATGGGATCACCTTCATGAATCCATTGACCCTCGCGATCAATCCGCAAATCCATGTCGCCACTTTTATCGGGATTCCAAAGGTGGACTGGGGGTTGCTTTGTCGATTGTGCTTGCTGTTCAAGAAGGTCGGCAAACAGCACCTCAAGACCGTTTCCTGAAGCACCAGATTTTGACATTACTTACTGCCCGTTTTATTGCCATCCACATTATGATACTGGCCGCGATTACCCATGGTCACGCCAATATTGGATATAAATTCCATCAACTCTTTGCTATCAGTGCGATAGTTCCAGCTTTTGTTAAATGCCAATTCGACGGCGCCCTGAGCCAAGGCCCAGCAGGCCAGATAGTGAAAATGCGGTGGTACATCCTCGAGTACGCCTTTTTCAATCAATTCGCTCATAAGACCGTTTAGCGAATCCTCATTGGAGCGTCGAAGCTGATGCAGTTGCTCTAGTTGGGGCGCAATGTCCTCCACTTCAGATAGTCGAACCTCTAGGTGCTGAACCAATCGATCTAATTCAGGCCGCGCCAAACGCGCCTCAAAGTAGCCCTTGGCCGCAGCACCGGGATCGCCACTTTGAGCTTTAGTGATTCCAACGGCCAAACAATTCGTAATGTTGTGCTCATAATCGAGCATAATCCTTATCAGGATTTCATTTTTGGTTAAAAAGTGTTTGTAGACTGTCCCCTTACCTATGCCGACGGCAGCGGCAATTTTAGATACCGTGACTCGATCAATCCCCTCTGACAAGAACAGCTCTAGAGCCGCATCTATAATCCTCTGCTCGCGATCAAGAAAGAGTTTTTTCTTCTCACGGATACGATCGGTGCTGGATGATTGACTACTCATACTCTGTGCTCATTAACCCTCAACTCAATAGTTATTAGAGACTTAAAGACCGATTGCTAGCGCGGATAAACTCCCGCTTTAATTCGTCAAAACTCTGGACTGCAGGGAACTGTGGAAACTCGGCAATTACATTATCAGGCGCATGGAAAAGAATTCCCGCATCAGCCTCTGCCAGCATAGTCGTATCATTGTACGAATCCCCCGCCGCTATAGTTCTGTAATAGATACTTTTAAGGGCAACGATAGCTTGACGTTTAGGATTAGCTTGACGCAAACGATAATTAACTACGGTACCATCAGCATCGCATTCCAGACGATGGCAAAGTAATGTGGGGTAGCCTAATTGAGCCATTAGCGGACTGGCAAACTCATAAAAAGTGTCAGATAGAATGACGACCTGAAAGCGCTCGCGCAACCAATCAACAAATTCAACAGCACCTTCAAGTGGTTTAAGACCCGCAATCACCTGCTGAATCTCATTGAGACCAAGACCGTGCTGACGAAGAATATTGAGTCGATAATTCATCAACACATCATAGTCCGGCTCATCTCTTGTTGTCTTTTTTAGTTCTTCGATACCGGTTTTCTCGGCAAAGGCAATCCATATTTCAGGCACTAAAACGCCCTCAAGATCTAAACACGCGATTTCCACAAAATATCCTCAACAAAACGTAGACGGCACATGCTACGCAAATTAATTACCCTGTGCAATTGAAGTTAGAACAAAGCTAAAAGTTATAAGGCTATAGCCGCTTATTCTTATTAACAACATAACTGTTTTGGTATAGTGGCGCCCAATTTGTCGGCATTACTAGCCAATCAAACCCATATTTAGAGAGCATTCCATGAGTACCAACGCACCCTCAATTAGTATCGCAGATATAGATCTAACCTTATCCAGTCAATCGCCTCAGGAGATACTGCGTTATGCGTTGGAAAATCATGACAATATCGCGGTATCTTTCAGCGGCGCAGAAGATGTCGTGCTTATTGATATGGCGCATAAAATTCGTTCAGATATAAAAGTTTTTTCGCTGGACACCGGTCGTCTCCACGCAGAAACCTATCAATTTATCGAGAAGGTCCGCCAGCACTACAATATTGCCATTGATGTAGTGATGCCTGAAAGTGCTACCGTAGAGGCTTTAGTCAAAGAAAAAGGGCTATTCAGCTTTTATGAGGATGATCACAAAGAATGCTGTGGAATCCGTAAAATCGCGCCATTGCGCAAACAACTCCTTACTGTCGATGCTTGGATAACCGGTCAACGTCGCGATCAGAGCCCTGGTACGCGTGCTGCTGTCCCTGTAATTCAAGATGACAAGGCTTTCGCTCGAGAAAATGATAGCCTGACCAAATACAATCCACTAGCGAACTGGACATCTCAGCAAGTCTGGGACTATATCCGTAGCAATAATGTCCCGTTTAACACATTGCATGAACGCGGATTTATTAGCATTGGATGTGAACCCTGCACACGCCCTACCGGCCC
>JASLVT010000086.1 GCA_030741175.1 Porticoccaceae bacterium | reverse complement strand
CTGATTTATACTCCATGGATTGCTATGGGCGGCATAGTAAAGTTGGTAGCGCTGTTTATAGCTGGGACTGCGGAAAAAACGTTTTAAGTACCGCGCTAGTTGATAGTTATGCTGATCCATCGCAGCATTAAATCGTTGCCATGCCAGTGCTTCACTGATATGTCCTTGTTTAATTAGGATGCCAAACAGACGATCACAAGCCTTTGGCATTGAGCGGCCATTGGCCCATACCGCTAGCCCACCATTAATAGCTTTGCTGTGGTTACCTAATCTGTAGTGCGCTAGGTAAAAGTTGCACTGCTGGCTGTGATTGGCGGTGCTCGGTTGGTACGCCTCAGTATAGGCTTTCCAGTAACCGCGTTTGGCGAGATATTCCAACCAGCGATTACGTAGATGCGTCGCTTTAACAGTATCTGCATACTCAGTCAGGTAAGCGTTGACGGCTGAACGACGCTTGTAGTGCAAGTCAGCGATAAGATCTGCATAGATTAAGTAGGGATAAAGAGGATAGCTCGTGAGTTCGCCGCGATATTGTCGGAGGCGTTGCCACTGTCCCTCACGCACCATACGCATCGCTCTGACGTAGCGTTGACGCTGTTGCGTCAGCCGTTGCTCGGATAGTTCGGCGGTGTCGGAATTGGAGCTACCTTCTAATGAGTCGATAGGCATATCATTGGCAAATGCAGCGCCAAATTGCATCACAACTAGCAACAAGACTAAAACGGAAACTGACTTTGCTAACGATATTGACTGCATTGCTCATCACAACGATAAAGGGTTAGTACTCGGATAGAAAGGTACCAGTTTGCTGTAGATTGTGCGAGTTAGTTGATTGCCAATCTACAGATTGCTAACTATCTGCAATTCTTACTGCAAGAACATCACAGCTAGCACCGTGCAGAACGGAGTTGCTGGTGGAGCCAAAAATAAGCGCTAGCCCATGGCGGCCATGGCTTCCAACCACAATCAAATCAATATTCTCCTGTTTGGCCAAATTATGCATTTCTTGAGCCGGATGTCCTAAAACTATATGTTGATCAGCTGAACTTACTGGTAGTTGCTGTGCAAATGTAGCCAAACGTTCTGTCGCCTGTTGCTGTAATTGATTTTGAACATCGGATAGATCTACGGGGATGTCTCCGCCGTAGGTGAACGCCAAAGGCTCCAGAATATGGCAGAGTGAGATTTTTGTATCAGTATTAGCGAAAAGAAACTTGACCCGATCTATCACTTGCTGTGATTCTGTTGATAGATCCAAGCCGACTAAAACATGCTGGTAGCTAGACATGAGTGTTAGTCCTCGGTAATGGTTATTGACAATGTCATCAGCGCTAGGATTGTAGCAGTTCGGTGTTAACTTTATATAGGGTAGTTAGAAATGACATGGTTGTTGATACTGTTGTGTTTGGCACTGGTGATATCACCGCTTATGTGGTTTAAGCAGTCACCGCATCAACAGCAGGTTATGGAATTACGTCGGTTGGCCACCAGTTTATTGTTGCAGGTGAAGTTGCACCGTCGCCCCGATGCGCGCGAGGATGAGCTGCGACTTGAAACGGTCTGTTATCGTTTGCCCTGGTCAGATGCAGACTATCGACAGCATTGGGTGCTACAGCGTTACAGTGAGCGCGGTTGGGAGTCTCATTGTGATGGCTGGCATTGGTATCTAAATCAGTCAAGCGCCGCAATACATGATGCTTTGGCGCAAGTGACCAGAGAGATGCCGGAGTCAGTTACTGCTCTTGTCGCCAGTGATGAGGGTATTGGTGTTATTTGGAGTGAGCGGGGTGACGCCGACGATGTGCAGAAAATTAATCAGCTTTTGCTGCTATTGCGACAGAAAGCTGAAGAAATTTGTCTGTGAAGCTTGACCAAAGGGCAGACAAACACGTATATATGCGCACCTTGTCTTTAACAAAGTTGTCTGATTAGTCATTTTTTGAGTCAGACAAGGCGGAAATTGGTATCGCTTTTTTAAGGAATCGAAGCCCCTATGGGTAAATCTTTAGTCATTGTAGAGTCGCCGGCAAAAGCCAAAACAATCAATCGCTATCTGGGTGATGACTATGTTGTGAAGTCCAGTGTAGGTCATGTTCGTGATCTGCCCACTGGTGCCAGTCGCACCACTACGGATCCCAAAGAGCGCGCGCGACAGGCGGCCATTACTCGCAAGTTATCGGCGGAAGAAAAGGCCATACACAAGCAGAAGAAGGCCAAAGCACAGTTGGTCAAGAGCATGGGTATCGATCCGGAGAATGATTGGCAGGCTGAGTACGCAACATTGCCCGGTAAAGAGAAAGTTGTTGCCGAACTGAAAAAGCTGGCAAAAAATGCAGACACGGTTTATCTCGCGACGGATATGGATAGAGAGGGAGAAGCCATTGCTTGGCATCTAACGCAGGTAATCGGTGGCGAAGATAGCCGCTACAAGCGTGTGGTGTTCAATGAAATTACCAAAAAAGCCATACGCACTGCATTCGAAGCGCCGGGTGAACTCAATACCAATCGGGTTGATGCGCAACAGGCGCGACGGTTTCTCGATCGCGTCGTCGGGTTTATGGTATCGCCGTTGCTTTGGGCAAAAGTGGGGCGGGGTTTATCCGCTGGTCGGGTGCAATCAGTTGCGGTTAAGCTCATTGTCGAGCGTGAGCGTGAAATTAGAGCCTTTGTCCCCGAGGAGTATTGGACAGTCCAGGCGGATCTTGAACATCAGCAACATAATGATGATGCGAAGCTGCGCTTTGATATTAAGAAATATCAAGGAAAAGGCTTCCGTCCAGGCAATAAAGAGCAGACCGATACGGCGTTGGCGGCCCTGCGTGGGTCGGACTACGTTGTTAGCAAACGTGAAGACAAACCGACCAAGTCTAAACCCTCAGCGCCATTTATCACCTCGACATTGCAACAGGCGGCTAGCACCAGATTGGGCTTTGGCGTAAAGAAAACCATGATGATGGCTCAGCGTCTCTATGAAGCTGGTTACATCACCTATATGCGTACTGACTCGACTAACCTCAGTGCCGATGCGGTCAACTCCTGTCGAGAGTATATTCAGCAGCGACACGGCAGTAGATATTTACCAGAGCAACCCAACTCCTACAGCAGTAAATCCGGTGCTCAGGATGCTCACGAGGCCGTCAGGCCATCAAATGTTGATATCTCCCCAGGTGATTTGGGCGATATGGAAGTGGATGCGCGCAGACTCTATCAGATGATTTGGCAACAGTTTGTTGCCTGCCAGATGACGCCAGCCGAATTTACCGCGACAACGATTACTGTCACAGCGGGCGATTACGAGATGCAGTGTAAGGGTCGGGTAACGCGCTTTGATGGTTATTTAGCTGTGATGCCCGCCAGAGACGAAGACGATGAGTTACCCGATTTGCAGACTGGCGATGCAATGAGCTTATTGGGGCTGATCCCTCAGCAGCACTTTACTAAACCCACGGCGCGTTATTCTGAAGCGGCATTGGTCAAGGATCTCGAAAAGCGCGGTATTGGCCGTCCGTCCACCTATGCAGCGATTATTTCAACGATTCAGGATCGCGGCTATGTGCGCATTGAGAATAAGCGACTCTATGCTGAAAAAATTGGTGATATTGTTACCGATCGGCTATCCGAGAACTTTACCGATCTGATGGATTATGGTTTTACCGCTACCATGGAAGCGCAGTTGGATGATATAGCCGAAGGCAAGCTGAATTGGAAGCAGGTGCTGAATCGATTCTACGGCGATTTTAATGAAAAACTGAATCGTGCCCAAAATGAAGAGGGTGGCATGCGTCCTAACAATCCCTCAGCCACCGATATTGAATGTTCTAAATGTGGTCGTCCGATGATGATTAGAACTGCTGGAACAGGTGTGTTTTTAGGTTGTTCTGGTTACTCCTTGCCGCCTAAGGAGCGCTGTAAGCATACTGTTAATCTCACCGCTGGTGATGAAGCTGTCAATATTGAAGAAGATGATGAGGCAGAATCTAAGCTGTTATTGCACAAGCACCGCTGCAAGCTATGCAATACCTCAATGGACAGTTATCTGTTAGATGAAACTCGCAAACTACATGTCTGTGGTAATAATCCAGACTGCAGTGGTCATGAAATCGAGTTTGGTCAATATGTGATCAAGGGTTATGAGGGGCCAGTACTTGAATGCGATAAATGCGGTAGTGATATGCAGTTAAAGACCGGCCGCTTTGGTAAGTATTTTGGCTGTACCGGTGAGACTGCCCCAGGCGAGCCATGTAAAAATACGCGCAAACTATTGCGCAATGGGGAGGCGGCACCGCCGAAGGTAGATCCCATTGCTATGCCGGAGCTGCGCTGTGCCAAAGTAGATGACCATTATGTGCTACGCGATGGCGCCTCGGGAATATTTCTCGCCGCCAGTCAGTTCCCGCGTCACCGTGAGACGAGAGCACCGTTGGTCACTGAGTTATTGCCCTATAAACAGCAGATTGACCAAAAGTATCAGTTTTTGCTCGAGGCACCAGCCTATGATCCCGATGGATTGCCAACGGTAGTGCGTTATAGTCGTAAAACCAAAGAGCAATATGTGCGCAGTGAGAATGATGGCAAACCCTCTGGCTGGAGTGCGTTTTACAGTAACGGCCGTTGGGCTGCGGCAGAAAAGGGTAGTAATTAAACCGGTGGCACTCTCCATCTACCTATCAGCGGTTAATCAAAAACTATTGTTTGCCAAGCAATTAATCGCCTTGGCGGATCCTGCCAATATGTCGGGGCAGGGGGCGTACAGTGACAGTCATCAGGCTGAAGCAATTGCACAGTCGGTGGCGGTGCAGCTGTATCAGGCATGGCATTTCCATCTGCGGGATGTCGCTAGTAATTACAAGCTACCGTCGCCTGATGATGTGACAAGTGCAGATCTTTTGGTGGAAATGCTTGCGTCAGAAGGTAAATGTCCGGGCGAGGCCACTGAAATGCAAGCGTTGGCTGCAGACAGTCAATCTTGGGTAGCGGAATTACTCAACGCACAGGCTCAGGTGTATCAATTGCCGGTAATACGCAAGGCTGAAATGGATGTTGACCGCCTGCCGATTATTGCGGTTGACGCAACCAATGCTGAAGGTGCTAAGCTTGTCGACTGGACACTTGAACGGGCACAATTATGGTTGACTCAGCTACAAGAGTTGGTTGATCGACAACGAGATATGATGGTTGAGTTTTAGTACCTACTGTCGATAGTCTCAAAAGGACTAGTAACTTTTAAAAAAACACAGTGGAATCGTAATATGGCACTAACAGAGTTTGAATTGATTATGATGGATAATGGTGAAGTGGCGCTAAAGCGTGCTGGATCCGATGAGCCCCTAGTCCGTATTAACTTTTCCAAAGATGTGTTGAATTATCTCGATGGCAAGCATGTTGATGTAGCCAAAAGTATGATGGATGCAGGTATTCAAACGGTGTTCGAAATCAATGAAGAGCGTGCTCCTGAATCGATAGATGATGACGAAGTGCGTCACACCCTACACTAGGGCTATTATTCTAGTCCTCTGATAGCGTTATGGTTAATACCGATATACTCAAAACTCTGGCTGCACAGCGCAAAGTGAGCTCTGCGCGCCAGCATCTATTGCTGTGTACGGCAGGCAAGTGTGCCTCGGTAGATCAAGCTAATGAATCTTGGGATTATTTAAAAAAACGCATTCGCGACTTAGATCTGATGGATGTGGAGTCGGGGGTTTATCGCTCCAAAGTCGACTGTTTGCGCATTTGTCGGCAGGGTCCAATTATGCTCAGTTACCCCGATGGCACCTGGTATCACAGCTGTACTCCAGATGTGATTGAAACAATCCTGCAGGAGCATGTGCTCAATGGCAAACCAGTGAGCAAATATCGTTTTGCCACTTCTGAACTGTAGTCAGTGCAAGAGAGTAGTTGTATGGAGACAAGTACTTAATATTGATTGTCAAATATTCCAAGCCGATGACCATCCAAAGTTATCAACTTAACTCTTAAGTTGGTTTCCTCGGCGGTTGCGAGCTACTCGGCGAATAGATAATTAAATGGACACCCTTACGATGCCCACTGCCAAGCCCTCGATGGCAAAATCCTGTGCTCGCAAATCAACCATAATTGGTGAGTAATCGCGGTTT
>JASLVT010000085.1 GCA_030741175.1 Porticoccaceae bacterium | reverse complement strand
CGCTTTTATTGAGGGTATGCATCAAGCAGGCATGGCGGTGACGGGCAAGCATTTTCCTGGTCACGGCGGCGTTGTGGCTGATAGCCATCTCGAAGCACCTGTGGATTATCGCTCTTGGCAAGTGGTTGAGGAACATGATCTGAAACCATTTGCGGCTCTGGCAAAGGACTTGGATGGGGTGATGCCAGCGCATATGACGTTCCCTGAAGTGGATGCAGATTCTGTCGGCTTCTCGCGTTTTTGGCTACAGAAAGTGCTGCGCGAAAAACTCGGCTTTAATGGCGTAATTTTTAGTGATGATCTCAGTATGAAAGGCGCTGATATCGTCGGTGGCTATCCAGAGAAGGCCAAGCGTGCACTCGATGCGGGCTGCGATATGATACTGGTATGCAATTGTCCCGAGGGAGCGTTGGAAGTGGTGGAGTTTATGCAGTATAACAAGATCAGTGGTTGCGAAAGGATTTCTACCATGCGGGCAAGAAAATCGGTGGAATGGGAGCAATTGCGATCCGATGGTAAACGACAGCAAACAATTAACGCATTACAGCAGTTGATGGAGGCAAGCTGATGGACGCTATTGAAGCATGGTTGGTTAACTTAACCGGCGAGCAATATCTATGGATACTCGAGCTGTTTGTTATTGTGTTGTTGGTGCTGAGTTTGGGCTACATGGTAAATCGCATTATTGACCGCCTTGAAATGCAGGCCAATAAATCACTGACAGTATGGGACGATGCGCTTATTGAAGCCTGTCGCAAACCTTTGATTTGGCTAATTTGGATATTGGGGATTAACTTTGCTGCTAGCATCGCGGCACAAAAAATGGCATCACCGATGCAAGCGCTGATCGATCCGATTAATCGTTTGGCACTTATTTTTCTGGCGACCATTTTTATCACTAGCTTTATTAAGCGCGCCGAGCGCAATTTACTCCACCCCGACTATATGGCGAAGCCCATCGATGCTACTACGGTTCGCGCTGTCGGCAAGTTGCTACGGGCAGCGGTGATTATCACGGCTCTGCTGGTAGCTATGCAGTTATTTGGCTACAGCATTTCGGGTTTATTGGCCTTTGGCGGTATTGGGGGTATCGCGGTCGGCTTTGCTGCCAAGGATTTACTCGCTAACTTTTTTGGTGGATTGATGATTTATCTCGACCGCCCTTTCTCAGTGGGAGATTGGGTGCGCTCTCCCGACAAAGAGATTGAGGGCACGGTAGAAGATATTGGTTGGCGTCTCACTCGAATTAGAACCTTTGATCAGAGGCCGCTGTATATTCCCAATTCAGTGTTTGCCAATATCTCAGTAGAGAATCCATCGCGTATGACTAACCGCCGTATCTATGAAACGGTGGGTATTCGTTATGCTGATATTGGCTGTATGGAGACTATTGTCGAGCAGGTGACAGCGATGCTCTGTGAGCATCCTGAAATTGATACCGATCAAATTATGATTGTAAACTTTAATGCTTTCTCGGCGAGTTCGGTGGACTTTATTATTTATACCTTTACTAAGACCACTGAATGGGTCAAGTTTCATCAGGTTAAACAGGACGTGCTACTAAAGGTGGCACAAATTATTGAAGCCAATCAGGCAGAGATTGCGTTCCCAACATCAACTGTGCATATTGATGGTCAGGTTGATAGTCAGGTTGATGGACAGGCCGAGCCTGCAGATTTGGCGGCGCTAGCTGCCGCTTCGGGTGCTACTGCTGAGAAATAATTAAGCGCGTTATTTGCTGTAGTGTCCGCAATAATGTCCTGTGGTGATGCCACAGGCCAAACGGACAATGGGTTATCAATTTATTTATAGCGAGACTTTTATGCGCCTATCGATCATTGCTCTTATGTGTTTCAGCCTCAGCGCCTGCCTTGGTGCCCCCGAGAATGTGGTGCCAGTCAAAAATTTTGAAGTCGATCGTTATTTGGGTACCTGGTACGAAGTCGCTCGTCTCGATCATTCTTTTGAGCGGGGGCTCGATGCCGTATCTGCAGAATATTCGCTGCGCGATGATGGTGGTCTCAGGGTATTAAATTCTGGCCGATCTGTGGTGACAGGGGAGCGAGAACAGGCGGTGGGACGAGCCTACTTTGTTGAGGACGAGAATACCGGCTATTTAAAAGTGTCATTTTTTGGTCCTTTCTTTGGCTCTTATATTATTTTTGATTTGGACCAGAGTGATTATCAATATGCATTTGTCGCCGGCAATACAACAGATTACCTATGGCTTTTGTCGCGCACACCCGAAGTCTCTGAGCAGGTTATGCAGGCGTTTCTGGATCAGTCTGCTGCCTTGGGATTTGATACTGAGGCGTTAATTTTTGTCTCTCATGAGAATGAGGAGTAAATCTAGTCTGCAACTAGCGGCTCGTTTTTATCGTCAACCTCGCCAGCTTCAACGGTCTCATCAGTCGCGGTGGGCAATGGATTCAATAGTTCTGGTGAATAGGATTTAATAGTCACTATTGCGCCCATCTGCGGGTGATCGATGTAGTAGATTTCATCTTCGTCAATGCGCTTGGATCTATCTAGCACCCAGACTGAGGCTACGGGGTATTTTTTGTCTCGGTTGCGCTCGCTGATCAGCAGAGGCGCGAGATCATCGACCGGTGCACTTAGACCGAGTGGGTTTGTTTGCTGTGTAGAGGGGTATTCAATCTCAGTAAAAGGGCGCGTTGATTCGGTAATAGTATTGTTGATCACTATCGGTTGTGACGTTTCCTTTGCGACCCTAAGTGTTTCGAATACCGAGTCGAGATCATTTGGCGCCGCGTCGAGGTCGTTGATTTCAAAATTGCTAAAGGCTTCACTTAATTCAATCTCCGCATCCACGGATGGTGCCTTAACTGGGAAATCTGGTAGTTCAATCAACTGATCGTTATCGTTGGCAAATTCTAGTAGCCATAGATTGGGTTGAAAATGTAAGAAGCGGGATTTGTAAAAACGCAATGCGCCTTCAATCTGATAACGCCCCTCCAGACTTTGCCCAGCTTTGATAATGATCCATGGATCATTCTCTTCACCCTGTACTGGGAAACGCCAAGCTTCATGAAAGACTACGTTGTATTGTCGACGATCCAGTGCAGTAGCGCTCTCATTGAGATCGCGAAATTCAGCATCGACAAGTCGGAATGGCGATTCATACTGCGGTTCATAGTCCGTGGTGGGATTGCCTAGCTCAGAAACAAGGTCGTCGGCAGATGGGTTATCGGAGTCATTGATAATATCACTACCTCCAGCTTCATTGCTTAGCGCAGGGTCTTGGACGCTGACCAATGGAATAAGGCGCTGGTCAGGAAATTCTGTTTCTGTTGCAGCTAATAGGGCACCGGCGGCCAGCGGTAAGCCATTTTCTTGCTCAGGCATATTGGGGTCGACCAACTCCAACCAATTGTCAGGAAATTCAGTGCGATACTCCTGTGGCGGTGTTTCTCCACCCAGATTGCCCTGTTGGGTAAACAGAATCACTTCGACCTGATACCAGTTATCGGGGGGCAATAACTCATCTTCAGAGTTGGTTTCCTGAGCTAGCACTGGGGCCACAAGCAACATGCCCGACAGTAAAACTGTGGCTCGATTGAAGAAACGTAGTGCGCGGTTCATTAGCATCCTTTTAGCCTTCTTGCACTGCGGCCAACAACTGCTGCAGTATCTTATTGACCTCAGAAAATCGCTGTTCTGCAGTCTCCATGGGTATAGTGAAACTCAGTTGGTCATTGTTTTGCAAGCGGAATATAGACGGATTGTTCTGCACCATTGTTACGATGGTGATAGGTTCTACCGCAGTCTTGGCGGTGAATTGTAGGCGCCCGCTACTGGGTCCAGCTTCGATTTTTTTCAAGCCCAATTGCTCACCTAGCTGGCGTAGCTCTGTGAGCT
Source organism: Porticoccaceae bacterium (assembly GCA_030741175.1). GTDB lineage: Bacteria > Pseudomonadota > Gammaproteobacteria > Pseudomonadales > Porticoccaceae > HTCC2207. The sequence goes on along the minus strand of JASLVT010000085.1, from coordinate 2,273 downwards.
TAAATAAGGTTTTAACTGGCTCTGGCAGTAAGCCGAAGCGATCAATCATCTCCACCTGCAGTTCGTGGAGCTGTTCTTCCGTCTGACAGTTTGAAAGACGCTTATACAGCGTCAGCCGCATATTGACATCGGGTAAATAATCATCGGGAATCAATGCGGGTAAATGCAGATTGACTTCAATACCCTGATCTAAGGTCGCATCTAAATTGGGCGCTGTACCTTTGCGAATCGCGTCCACCGCACGCTCTAGCATTTCCAGATACAGAGTGAAGCCGATGGCCTGAATATGGCCACTCTGCTCTTCACCCAAAAGCTCACCGGCACCGCGAATCTCTAAATCATTGGTGGCCAGAGTAAAACCAGAGCCCAGATGATCGGCGGCAGATATCGCTTCCAGCCGTTTTATGGCATCGCTAGTGAGTTTTTTATCGGGCGGCGTCATCAAATAGGCATAGGCTTGATGATGAGAGCGGCCCACGCGTCCACGCAACTGATGAAGTTGCGCCAAGCCAAACTTATCAGCGCGCTCAATCAGGATAGTATTAGCACTGGGCACATCGATACCAGTTTCAATAATAGTAGTGCACACCAATACATTAAAGCGCTGATGGTAGAAGTCAGACATAACCTGTTCCAGTTGGCGCTCACGCATTTGCCCATGGGCAATTTCTATGCGTGCTTCTGGCACTAACTCAGCCAGTTCATCCGCCGCGCGCCGGATACTTTTTACATCATTGTGTAGGAAATAGACCTGACCGCCTCGTAGTATTTCGCGCAGTATGGCTTCTCGGGTAACGCGAGATTCCTGTTTGCGAACAAAGGTTTTCACCGACAGTCGTTTGGCTGGCGGTGTGGCGATAATGGAGAGGTCGCGAATACTGTGCATGGACATATTTAATGTCCGCGGTATGGGTGTGGCAGTCATGGTGAGAATATCCACTGCGCTACGCAATGATTTAATCTTTTCTTTTTGACGCACACCAAAACGATGTTCCTCATCAATAATCATTAGTCCCAAGCGGCTAAAGTCAATATTTGCATGGAGCAATTTATGAGTGCTGATTAGGATATCCACATTACCAGCTTCAGTCTGAGCAATAATGTCATCCTGTTCTTTATTGGTTTTGAATCTTGATAATTCTTCGACACGCACTGGCCAGTTGGCAAAGCGATCGCGAAAGTTTTGCAAATGCTGGTGGGCCAGTAAGGTGGTAGGTACTAAGACCACGACCTGTTTGCCACTGGTGACTACGGTAAAGGCCGCGCGCATCGCCACCTCGGTTTTGCCGAAGCCGACATCGCCGCAGACCAAGCGATCCATTGGCTGTTCGCTGAGTAGATCACGACGCACGGCATCAATAGCTTCCTGTTGATCGGCAGTGGTCTCAAAAGCAAAGTCACTACTAAATTTTCGGTAGTCTTCTTCATTGTTATTACAGGCAAAACCCTGCCGTGCCGCGCGTCTTGAGTAGATATCGAGAAGTTCCACGGCAGTATCGCGAACCTGTTTGGCCGCCTTTTCTTTGGCCTTATCCCATTTGTCGGTGCCGAGGCGATTGAGAGGGGCAGCGACCTGATCGCCACCACCAAAGCGGCTGATCAGATGCAGAGACGCAACTGGGACATAGAGTTTGGCGTCATCGGCATAACTGAGCATAAGAAATTCTTGGGGCGCCCGATCGACCTCCAGCGTGACCAATCCCTGATAGCGACCTACACCGTGATCCACATGGACTACTGGCGCGCCCACTTTGAGTTCGGCGAGATTTTTAAATACATAATCTGGCGATTCGGCGGCTTTTGATCGTCTTCGCCGTTGCATAACCTGTTGACCAAACAGCTCACCCTCGGTGATCAGACAGATATTTTGGGCCGGGCAGTAGACGCCCTGATCTATTGGGTAAGTGGTAATACCGAAGTCGATTTCGCTGGTGATAAATTGGTTCCAATGATCAACCTCGGTTGCTGTGATGCCGATAGTTTTTAATAAATCGATTAGCACTTCTCTGCGACCCGCCGATTCAGCGCAAAACAGCAGACGTGTGGCGCTAGGTGTGCGTTCAATAAAGGCTTGCAGATTGCTGAGTGGATCAGCCAATTTTGCATTGACACTGACATCGGGGACTGACTGAAGGCCTATGTTGTGGCGGCCTTGCTGCTCCTCAACTTGCTGGTGACTAATAATTGTTCTGGGCAACTGTTTGATATTGTGAAACAGGGTTTCGGTGGGAATAAAGATTTCCCCCGGTGGCAGAATGGGACGTTCCGGATCG
>JASLVT010000084.1 GCA_030741175.1 Porticoccaceae bacterium | reverse complement strand
AGAGTTTTGGCCTGCAGTTGCATAAAATAACCGTATTAAACGCGTCGCGACCCAGTCTCGACAATGAACTTAGCGGCCCAGGCTATGTTGTGGATGTACGGGCATGAGTTATAAACCAAAGAAAAAAGCTGTCGCGTTAGAGTACGGTAAAAATCCGGCTCCTCTAGTCACGGCGAAAGGTGAAGACAAGTTGGCCGAAGCAATTATTGCTGAGGCGCGTAAGCAGGGCGTGCATATTGCTGAAGATCCTCAATTGGTCGGTTTGCTCAGCCAGTTACAGATTAACGAAGAAATTCCTGAGAATCTCTATGTGGCCGTTGCGGTAATCTTATCTTGGGTTTACTGGCTCAAAGGCATGGAGCCCGGTGATAGCTGAGTCACCAAGTGTTGATGCTCTAGGCGTCACCCATGGTCTGGCGGCCACGGTTCGAACGCAGTTTACCCAAACGATCGTAGACTTCTACTGAGCTCTGCGGGTCTGGGGACTGGATGGTCTGTAGCGCACCGCGAATGGCGTCTAGTTTGCGGGTAATCAAAACTTCATTGCGACGATGTAGATCTTTGCAGGTAGCAATGAGTCCCATAACGTCATCCCAAAGCTCTAATGTATTACTCGCCGTCTGCGGATCCTCATTATATTGTTTGACGCGCTCGAAAAGGTCCTGATCGCCAAGGAAGGTCAAAATATCGAGTTTTTGTTGCTGCAATGTGTCGAAATTACTGAGATCTTGCTGCTTCAGTGCTTCGAACTCGGCTTCAAGCACGGTCTTGAGTGCTTGGGCTTTGTGTAACACCTGAGAGAAGTATTCTTTTTCTAAGTTATCCATAGCACCAAGATACAACTTATCGATGAAACAAGATAGCGCGAATGATGCAATTCACGCTGGCATTACTCTATTTTCCGCCTATCATTTTCTCCAGAGAAACGAAGCTCTCAGCAATACGCTTGGCATCCAGAGGGTAGTTACCTTCTTCAATTGCCTGCTTGATACGCGCTACTTTTTCACTATCGAAATCTGCTTCGGCCAGCGCGATCTCTGCAGCCTCACTCAGTACAACCTCGTCCTGCTGCGGTTTAGGCGCAACTTTGTTGGCGTCCGCGGCGTCTGCCTTCTTATTTTTGACCTGATCAGCATTGGGGTTCATCTGAACCGACGCTCTGCCAAGTTGTGAAATAGGATCTGTCATATGCTTTCCCTCAGGCGTTTTGCCTAAATACTTCTCTGTCTTCTCAGTATATCGACAGCATTAAGAATTTCTATAGAATTAATTTTACTTATTTTGTAAATAATTCTACGTTGCCTCAACATCCCTACAAACCGCTAGCTTGGCCCGGTCCAGTGACCAATGCACGCACTGTTTCCCCCGATTCGGGATTCAGTAGCGCTATTTGTTGATCCATTTTACCATTTTCCAATGCTGTCATGGTAACACTAATAGACAGCAGTCCCGATCCCACGGTTAAAATGACATTATCGCCTTTATTAATCATCGCCGCTGGCCTGACATCTGAAAGTCTGAGTACCTGTCCCGACCTGATTCCTCGTATGGCTTCCATCTGCACGATATCTTGGGTTGATAACAGTGCATCTTTCGGCAGCTTGCCGTAAAACGTCTCTAACTGCGTATTTTCGGCGTTTAATTTCTGTCCTCGGCTTATATTAGTGGTAGTCCTCATCGCACGATTTTTCACTTTGAAATCACGACGGGATAATCTGTCTCCAGCGTTTAAGTCCCTTACCGCAATAGCCTGTTTCAGTAAACGTCGCGGGAAGCGCTGGTCGATGGCGGTTGAGGAGAGTCCGACAGGAATTGGGCTGACATCAGCATAGCGAATGGGCTCGCCAGCCAGTATTGCGCGGTTAAGACGAAAAACGACGGTACTCTTAACCAGGTGCCGTTTTGCAACCGCCTCGCCTGCCTTTACTGCCATTGTTAAGTTGTAGCTATCGGTGCCAGTAGCCAAATTCTCCAGCCCTTGCATCAGCCCGCTGCTAGTGCCTTTGATGGTTGTTTTGACAATATCATCTTCTCGCAAAGGTTCTTGAGCTTGCATATCCCTGCGGTATACAAACCCCTCCATCTGCGCTTGCGTTTTGACCCGAATAAACACACGCCAATCATTGTCTGGACATTGCACCAATAATGTTTTTTGACTGCTGGTAAAGGGGAAGCTGAAGCGATGAGGACTATCGCAGCTAGGTACTTTCAGGCGTCGATCTAACGCGACAATTTCTACCTGCTCGACATCAATCTGCTGTTGCTCGGCCACCCAAATTTGAGCGCGCTCAATCAGTATTTGTTTGTTGAGATCGAGTTGGGCATTGCTCTGGATGGTCGCTTGCGCAAACAAATGATGGCTGAAAAGCGCCAGCCAAATTATCGATATGAGATTAATCATGACGCGAGTATGGGCCACAAAATACGCTGACGCAATACCGACATAGTGGCAATGGCCAGCGGCAAAAACCTGCCACAAAAGCGGCAATCACTACGATAGGCAAAAGCCAAAATTTCCTTAAGTGGCTGATTTTAATGCTCTTTATTCTTTAAATGTGGCATTGCCCACTAACTTGGCATCTGTTTTGCATTGAATTGGGTTGGAGAGGATTGTTTTCCGACAGTTAAGCAATCGACAGATGATGAAAAAACTTTAGCAGGGTAGATATGAATTTGTTTGATACAGCTTTTGGCATTCACGAACGCGCCCTTGATTTGCGTGCGCAGCGTTTGGAAGTGATTGCCAGCAACATCGCTAATGTCGACACGCCGCATTACAAGGCGCGGGATATTGACTTTAAGTCAGTACTTAACGATGCCCAGCAGATTTTGAGTACCACCCAAGACGGCCATATGAAATCGCCCGCTCTGGGAAAACAGGGCCATTTGCTTTACAGCGTGCCTTTTAACACATCTCTGGATGGCAACACCGTTGAACTGAGTGTTGAGCAAGCGAAGTACGGTAAAGCGGCTGCACAGTATCAAGCCACCTTGAGATTTATCGAAGGCGATATAAGCGGTATTCGCAAAGCGCTCAGAGGAGATTAGTAGACTATGTCTTTTAATAATATTTTTGGCATCGCCGGAACGGCTCTTAATGCACAGTTGGTGCGCATGAACTCCACTGCATCGAATATGGCCAACACCGGTACTCTAGCATCCAGTGCAGAGGAAGCCTATAAAGCCAAGCGGCCAGTATTTGAGACTTTGCTCAATAAAGAAATGACAACGCAGGGTGCTCAATATGTTGGCGGTGTCAGAGTGATCGGTATGGCCGATGACACCACGCCCAACCTTAAAATCCACGACCCCAGTAACCCCAAAGCTGATAAAGATGGCTTTGTCTATCAATCGAATGTTAATGAAGTCACCGAAATGGTAGAGATGATGGGTTCGGCGAGAAGCTATCAGAACAATGTGGAAGTGGTTAACACCGCGCGTGAATTAATGATGCGCACCCTTGATATCACCAAAGCGTAGGGACAATTTACATGGTAGACAATATAACCAGTAGCTCGTTTTTAACCACTGACCAATATGCGGATCAGCAAATTGCAGCGCTATCTAATGAGGATGAGTTAGGTCGCGACGCTTTTTTGACGTTATTGACCACGCAATTAACTAATCAAAACCCCCTAGATCCGATGGATAACGAGGCCTTTGTCGCCCAGTTGGCGCAATTCTCTTCCGTAGAGGGTATCAAAGGAATGCAGGCGTCACTTGAGAGCATGGTGACTGGCATGCGCCAAGACCAAATGCTTACTGGCGCCAATTTAGTGGGCAAAAAAGTGGCTGTTAAAGGCGGCTATTTTGACGGTGGTAATGGCCAAATTTCTCAGGGTTCTATTGATCTACCCAACGGTGCCGAGTCAGTAATTTTAAGTGTTTACGATGCTAGCTCTGGCGATCTGGTATTTCGTGAAACACAGGGGGCACAGTTACCCGGTCGCTTAGATTTGAATTGGAATGGCTACAACCGCGAGGGAGAAATCGCGGCCAATGGAAGCTATGTGATGAGCGCCAGTATCGTCCGCAACGGCAAACTTGAACCCGCACCGGTGACAACCATGGCTCAGGTGAAGAGTGTGAGCTGGGATCCAGAGGCACAAGAATTATCTCTTGAAGTTGGCGATGGCGATTTCGTCACCTTAGCTGAAGTCGAACGAATTGGAATTTAAATACAGAATTTAAAAGGTACAAAGGAGAATAACAAATGTCATTTTATACCTCACTTACAGGTCTTAACGCGGCGACAACAGAGCTATCTGTGACCTCAAACAATATTGCCAACTCGGGTACATCCGGTTTTAAACGTTCCGATGCTGACTTTGGCGATATTTTCGCAACATCTCCTCTACAGAAAGCATCCAGTGTTATCGGTCGTGGTGTATCTCTGAAGGAAGTGAGCCAGGAATTCAGTCAGGGTAACATTGAGTTCTCTGCAAACTCGCTGGACCTAGCAATTACTGGTGATGGTTTCTTCCCGTTAGAATCTCCTGATGGCACCAAGATTTATACCCGTAACGGTGCCTTTATGTTGAACGAGCAAAACCAGATGGTGAACAGTGCCGGTCAGGCGTTGCAAGCGCTGCCGGTGGATTCGACCAACAAAGCGGATTTCGGTGAGCCAATGAGTGCATTGGCCATTCCACGCGCTACGGTTTCTGAGTTCTTGCCTACCACTGAGGTAGAGTTGGGCCTTAACCTGCCATCAGATGCATTACCTATTACAGAACAATTTAATCCAGCTAAGCCAGAGACCTATAACAAAACCACATCGTTGACGGTTTACGGTACTTCGGGTTCGAGTCATCTGGCCACCATCTACTATGTAAAAACTGCTGAAGCGACAGCGGATGTGCCATTCAACAAATGGCAGACCTATGTTTATATTGATGATCAGCCGGTTGACTCTGCATTGATTCAAGCATCGGATACTGCTGGCGACCAATACTTTGTTAACAAATACGGTGAAGTTAAAACCCAGTCAGAGCTTCTAGAGCTACAGAAAACCAGTGCGGAAAGTGAAAAGTATCTGGTTACCTTGGGTACGCTGTATAAGAAATACTCATTTGATAATCTGTCGACTCCTACAGACTCGCAGCCAGCCAGTGTTAACTTTGCTGTGGCTGAGGACTCGATCTACATTGATGATCTCAATCTTACCAATAACAGTGATGGTATTGATTTTACCGATGCTGCAATGACCAGAGCGGCGCTATCGGATATGTTTGAACTGAGTATTGATGATTCCGCTTCCATTAGTATTGGCTTGGAGCATCTAGCGGGCTCGACGCAAAAGTTGTCAGGCTCAGAAATTGCGTTTGAGCTCACCAACGTAATTAATGAACGTTTTGGTGATGGCAAGTCTTTTGACTTTTCTGTCGCGGATAGCCAACCACTTAGGTTAACTAGAACCACCTCAGCTGGTGTACTGATTGATGACATCGACTTAAGTATTAGTAATCTTATTAGCAATGGAGATATTACAGAACAGGTAAACGCTGAGCCATTGGCTTATGCGCTTAATGCTGCGTTGGCCGCAGACAGTAATTTTGATGATATTTCAGTCTCTTACGACGCTGCTAGCCAGGGCTTTAGATTCCTTCAGGCAGATGGAGGGAGTGATTATCTCTATCTTAGCTCTGGTGTTTCTGGTACGCCCAACAATGGTGTGTTTGGCGTTGCCTCTCAAACCTTAGAGGCAGACGGAGTCACAATTGCATCTTACGGTACGCTGTTGCCGGCACTTGATACTGATGCGTCAGATGTAATTTTGAAAAACGTCTTACCAAACGGCACTGCTTTCACTACGCCAAATAATCAGCGCTATGGAATTTCAGTCAGCTATACCGAGGGTAAATTCATTGTTGCTTCGGGTACTACTGGCGATGAATCAAGTCTGGCGATCACCAATGTTTCCAGTATGGCTCAAGCTCTTTTAGGCATGGAGGCGGATGGTCATTTAGTAGAGGCGGAAACCTCACAAATTAATAACCTACCTGCAGTGCGCGGTCAGTTGTCCTCGCCTGCTGTGGTAACAGGTAACCAGATGGGTGTCGACCCGCGTAAATCATTTTTGGTCAACACTGATAATCAAAATGTGACGGTGATTGTCGATGGTATTTCTGCACAGATCCAGTTAACTGAGGGTCAGTATTCGATCGGTACATTTACCGAGCATCTTCAGTCAAAAATTAACCTGATGGCTGAT
>JASLVT010000083.1 GCA_030741175.1 Porticoccaceae bacterium | reverse complement strand
CTTCACCGGTCTTGGCGCTCCCTGGTGGGATGCCGACGCTCGCGGCGCGCTTGTTGGTCTCACCCGAGGCACGGGTCCGGCAGAGATCTCTCGTGCAGCACTAGAGTCAGTTTGTTACCAAACGCTAGACCTGCTAAAAGCAATGCAGGCCGACCTGGACGTGGAGTCCGACACAGTATTGCGCGTCGATGGCGGCATGGTCGCTAGCGACTGGACTATGCAGCGTCTCGCAGATATTTTGCAGGCACCTGTGGATCGCCCAGTTATTGCTGAAACCACTGCTTTGGGAGCGGCATGGCTAGCGGGCTCTGCAGCTGGCCTGTGGCCTGACCAAAGTGGCTTCGCTAAAAGTTGGCGACAGGACAAACAGTTTAAACCATCGATGTCGGCTGCCGAACGGGACTGTAAAGTGGCAGGTTGGGACAGAGCAGTACGCAGCGTACTCACCACTTAATAACGACTGTCTATCTGGCATAGCAACCAACTACTGGGCTTAGCCTAGGTGGCATATTTCTTATCCACTGCGTCTTAGCAAGTAGATACCTAGCCCGGCGCAAAAGATTACCGGTGTAATAACTGCCAAGAATGGCGGGAAGCCGAACACAATACTCAGCGGGCCCAACAGATCTTGCACGATCCGAAAGGCAACCCCAGTCACCACGCCAACAAAAACCTTAAAACCCATTGTTGATTCACGCAACGGCCCAAATACAAAAGAAATACCGACTAACACCAAGCCTACAATAATGAACGGCTGTAATACTTTGCGCCAGAATGCTACCTCATAATCCGCGGTATCGGCATTTTGCTGGCGCAAAAACTCGATGTAACCAGATAGACTGGCAATGGGTAAGGCGTCAGCCGGTAATATATTTACTGTTAACACATTCGGGGTTAATTCTGAATTCCAGTGCCGGGTGATTTTCTTATCCACCTCCGTGCGGTCACCGTAGAACCGGGTAATCGAGACATTTTCTTCAGTCCAGTAGCCTTCCGCCGCATTAAAAGTTGCTCTTGATGAAAAGCTTGCCTCTTCAATGGTCTTATCATCAGCAAAACGATATCGGGTAACGCCATACAAAACTCCGCCGGGGAAAACAGCATTGAAATGCATAAACTCGTTGCCCTCGCGATTCCAAAAACCAGACGTAGAGTCCTGAGCCGTCTCACCTTTTAACAAATATTCGCGGCGTCCCTCGGCCAATTGATCCAAATAGGGTGAAAAGTACTCACCAATAGCGACGGCCAAAAGAATAAATAAAACTACTGGCTTCAGCACAAAACCCACCACTTGCAAAGGTGAGACGCCGGCCGCGCGCATCACAATCACCTCGCTATTGCCCTGCAGGATGCCTAAACCAATTAAACAACCAATCAGACAGCCAAATGGCATAAATTCGTATAATCGCGACGGTATCAGAGTGCCGACATAAATAAGCACATCAGAGAAGTGGTAATTGCGACCGAGCCGACCACTTTGATCGATAATTTCACCCACCGCATCGAGACCAATCAATACCAGCAACGCTACACAGATGGAGGCAAAAACAGTAGTAGCCACATGATTAGACAATCTGCGCATCATGCTACCTGCTTAGTGGAGGCGATTGATTTTCTTGGCTGACCAGTCAGCAATAATCCAATAGCGATAGCAAGGTAAACCAAATGCACCGGCAGAATAGTCACCGCCATAGGTACTGACCCAGACTCAAGCGCATCACGCATGGCATTAAGAGCAACAAGATAGGTGAAATAGAGCACAATTGCGGGTAACAACTTGCCAAACCGTCCTTTACGGTGATTTGTACGACTCAACGGCACTGCCAACAATGTCACCACTAGTAACAACACAGGAATCGATAGACGCCACTGTAACATGGCCTTAGATTTTAAATCGTCGGCTGCTAACAACGAAGATGTAGGCACTGTCTCCATTTTGGTTCTAGTATCAGGACGCTTGCTTTCTAAACGGGAACCATATTCTTCAAAATGAGTAATCTGATAATCATGTTGCCCAGGGACACCCTCAATTCGATAGCCTTTATTTAACACCAAATAACGATCCGAACTGCCCTCTGCCTGCTGTTGCTGGCCAGTATCTGCCAACACTAACACCAAGCGGCGATCTGCGTTACTGGCATCGCCTGAAGTCTTTGCGAGAAAAATATCCTCGAGTTCGCGATCTTCACTTACCGACTCTGTATAGGTGACGCCGCGACCACCACTCATCACATAAAACTTTTTTGGCATCAACTTATCCAGATCACTGCGGGATTTCTGCGCCTTCAGCAGAATATCGGCTTTGGCCATGCCAGCGGGTGCCACGGACAAACTCAACCAGCCCGCCATCAAGGCAAAACAAGCTGCCAGAACCAAGGTATAACCCATTAGACGACGCTCTGAGATGCCGCAAGCCCTAAGCACGCTCATCTCGTTCTCCACATATAGTCGCCCAAAGGTCAACAGCACCGCGAGGAAGAAAGCCAGTGGCAGTACCAATTCCAAGAAACCTGGGATACGGTAACCGATAAGGGCAAAGATAGCACCGGGTTCCATTTCGCCTGCCACTGCATTGGCCAGATATTTGACAAAGCGACCACTCATTAAAATCAACAGCAACACTACTGAGACAGCAACAGTACTGGAGAGGATCTCGCGGCAAATATAGCGGAAAATAATCAAAGTATTCGCCTTACAGCTATTGGGCGTAGTAGCACAGAATGGTATCCTTCAACGGTTCTCAGTGTAAAACAAAAATCAAACTATGGAGCTCATATGGAGTTTACTGCATCTTCCGCCAAGCTGTTAAATATAAAGGCGGATTCTCTCATTCTCGCCACCGGCCCACAACTACAAAACAGTGCATTAGAATTGGATCAATCGCTTGATGGCGCCATTTCCTCATTGATTAAAGCCGGTGATTTTACTGGTAAAACCGGCGAGACATTAGTGCTCCATATCCCGGGGGCATCGGGCAAGCGAATTATCCTACTTGGCACTGAGGGCGCAACAACAGCACAGAAACAAATCAACACCATTAACGCGGGTGCTAAGGCACTTCTAAAAACTGCCAGTAAAAAAGCGATTTGGATCGGTGAGAACCTGAGTGAAGACGATGAATGGCAAGCATCCATGGTCGCTCGAAGTATGCAGACTGCAAGTTATCAGTATGCCCCGCAGCCCAGAGGTAACAAAAAGTCTAAGCCTCAAACTCTGAAAGCACTCATTTACTGGACACCCAGCAAAGCAGGGGCAATAGCCGCCAAAAAAGGATTAGCCTACGGGAGTGCAGTAGGCAATGGTATGAATACAGCCAGACAACTCGGCAATCTGCCAGCAAATATCTGTACCCCTAACTACCTCGCCAGCCAGGCGAAAGCCCTAGCCAAAGGCCAAGCCAAAGTCACCACTAGCGTGCTGACTGAAGCCGATATGAAAAAGCTAAAAATGGGCTCATTATTATCAGTTTCCGCTGGCAGTGATCAGCCAGCCAAACTTATTGTAATCAAATATCAAGGCACTAAAGCTACGACAAAACCCGTTGTATTAGTCGGCAAAGCAGTGACTTTTGATACTGGTGGCATCAGCCTTAAGCCCAGTGGCGCTATGGACGAGATGAAATATGATATGTGTGGTGGTGCCTCAGTGTTTGGCGTTATCAATGCGCTGATCGAAACGCAGATGCCAGTGAATGTCATCGGCATTGTTCCCGCCACTGAAAATATGCCCAATGGTCATGCCACCAAACCCGGTGATGTGGTGACTAGCATGTCTGGGCAAACTATTGAGATATTGAATACTGACGCTGAGGGTCGCCTGATTCTGTGTGATGCCCTGACCTATGCAGAGCGCTTTAAACCAGCAGCCGTCATCGATATCGCAACGCTGACCGGTGCCGTTATTGGTGCCCTAGGCAAAGTCAGTGCTGGGCTATTATCAAATGATGATGAGCTGGCTGAGCAACTTCTTAGCAGTGGCACTCGCAGCGGCGATCGAGCATGGCGTCTCCCCCTATGGGAGGAATACGATCAACTACTAAAAAGCAACTTTGCCGATATGGCAAATATAGGCGGCGCTCAAGCGGGCACGATTACTGCGGCCTGCTTCCTTGCGCGTTTTACCAAAAAATATAAATGGGCTCATTTAGATGTGGCGGGAACGGCATGGATCAATGGGGCACAGAAAGGCGCAACAGGTCGTCCAGTACCTCTATTGATGGACTATATCTACAGTCAAGTGAGCTAAACGTTGACTAATGTTTCCTTTTACAAATTAGCGGGCAATCAACAAGTCGCCCTTGCACTCGCCTGCCAGTTGATCCAAAAGTCACTCCAGGCGCAGCAACAGGTACTGTGCCTAGTGCCAGATCACGCGACGGCACAACAGCTTGATGAACAACTCTGGAGCTTTCAAGATACTGCCTTTGTACCCCATGCCATAGGAATAGATAATGCGCCAGTGGCCATCAGCGTGGACCCTGAACCTGGCGATCATCATCAAATATTGATCAATCTTCAGGCGCAGATACCCACCTGGTTTAGTCGCTTTGATCGGGTCATGGAAATAATTTATGCAGAACCCAGCTATGAGCAGGCCAAGCGCGACAACTTTAAATTCTATCAGCAACGTGGCTATGCACTGAGTTTTCATGATCTCAGTGAGACCTTTAATCCATGACAAATCAAAAGCAGTCTTACAGTGCCAGCAAAGACGATCATGACTACTTTGATCAGCTACTTGACGAACTCTACCTGTTACAGGAAAAGCTGTTATATGCCGACGCCAACGCCTCGCACGAGAAAGAACAACAAACAGACGATGCTACGACCGACGGTGATAATCTAGATATTCCCATACTAACTCAGACTCTTAACCGAGAAATTGATGACGAGCACCAGTCGCGGCAACAGTTTGATGAGGCCCAGCACCATCTATTTGAGCAACCCGCTAGCCAACCAGCGATCAATGAAGAGCAGATTAACGCCATAGTTAATCGATTAATGGGCAAACTACGGCCCAAAGTCGACCAACTGTTGCGGCAGAAAATCCGCACTAAAGTAATCGAGCGTTTTAACCGGGAGAGCTAGCCCCAAAAGCCTCCAAGCCCTATAATCTGCCGCTGTAAACTTTATTCCTAGCCACATTAAATCGAATCACTGAGCACAATAATGGAAAAAACATTTGCCCCCCAGGAAATAGAAACCAAATGGTATAAAGTCTGGGAGGAAAGGGGCTATTTCTCTCCTGATATGGCCGCGGGAAAAGACCCCTACAGCATTGTGATTCCGCCGCCCAATGTCACCGGCAGCCTCCATATAGGTCACGCACTTCAACATGGCATTATGGATGCTCTGACGCGCTACAACCGTATGCAGGGAAAAAATGCGCTCTGGCAGGTAGGCAGTGATCACGCCGGTATTGCCACGCAAATGGTGGTGGAGCGCAAACTCGCCGCCGAGGGTCAACCCGGAAGAGAGGCATTAGGTCGCGAAAAATTTATCGAAAAAACCTGGGAGTGGAAAGAGGAGTCTGGCGACACCATTATGCGCCAAATGCGTCGACTGGGTAACTCAGTAGACTGGGATACCGAGCGTTTTACCATGGATGAAGGTTTTTATCAGGCGGTGCAACAAGCCTTTATTCGACTACATGATGATGGCCTGATCTACCGCGGCAAGCGCTTGGTGAACTGGGATCCTAAACTGCACACCGCCATCTCCGATTTGGAAGTTGAGAATCGTGAAGTCAAAGGCAAGATGTGGAATTTGCGCTACCCTCTCGCTAACGGGGTCAAAACGCTGGACGGAAAAGACTATATTGTCGTCGCCACCACCAGACCAGAAACCCTGCTAGGGGATACCGGCGTAGCAGTAAACCCAGAGGATCCAAGATATACCAACCTCATTGGTCAACATGTGGTTTTACCTCTGGTGGGAAGACTGATACCCATTGTTGCCGATGAGCATGCCGATATGGAAAAAGGTACTGGCTGTGTAAAGATTACGCCGGCTCATGACTTTAACGATTATGAAGTGGGTCAGCGCCATCAACTTCCCATGGTCAATATCCTCACGATGAATGCCGATATTCGCCAAAGTGCCGAATGCGTCAATAGTGACGGTAGCGACAATGAGTTGATGGATGACCTATTGCCCGAAAAATATCGTGGTATGGAACGTTTTGCGGCACGCCGTGAAATTGTTGAGGATATGGATGCGTTGGGTCTGCTAGAGAGCATTGAAGAAAATGATATG
>JASLVT010000082.1 GCA_030741175.1 Porticoccaceae bacterium | reverse complement strand
GATAGGGGATCAATGACGTTATTATTTGAAGATAAACTTCAGTCAAACGAAAAAATAGATTGTTTGGCTGTGCATATTGGGTCGTCAAAGTTGCTTATTCCCATGCCTGCTATAGCTGAGATCATCGCTAAGCAACAACCGAAACTGAGTGAAAAACTGCCGAGTTGGGTTGTTGGTTGGATTGAGTGGCATCATTTGACCATTCCACTGATTGATTTCGCCGCTATCCAATGGGACCTCAAAGCGCGCGATGTTGACGCTCATAACGGCATGGTGGTGCTAAGGAGTTTTACTGAGGGTCATCGTCATAGGTACTATGCAATCATGAGCTCGACCTTCCCTCATACTATTAGTGTAAGGGCTGGCTCAGATATCACAGCGCGGCATGTTGAAAACGTAGGTAACTGCATCAAAATAGACTTGATGATACAGGGTGAGAGTTTGTTACTTCCTGATTTTCAGCAGATGGAGAGCTTCCTGACTCAAATCCCATTGTATTTTTAACTCAGCTTGTTGTTCTATTGGGGAAAATAACAAAGGTGACCAGAGAGACGAATTTTGTGGTGTTTTTGAATGGTCAAACAATGATAGTCTTTTCAGCCGTAGTTGAAATTAGCCGCAAAAACAATAAATAGGGGTCACTATGAACGGTTTAATGATGGATGCGCAGCTGACAATCACGTCGATAATGCAGCATGCGGATCGTATTAATAGTGCGAGTGAAATTGTCTCATTCACTGGTGATAATCCTCACCATCGATACACTTACAAAGATGCCTTTCGCCGAGTTCGTCAGATGGCTAACGCCTTGGACAAAGTTGGCTTCAACAGAGGTGATCGCATTGCCACCTTGGCTTGGAATGACTACCGTCATTTTGAACTGTACTACGCAATTTCCTGTGCTGGATATATCTGTCATACCATCAACCCGCGATTATTCCCCGAACAGATAGAATTTATTATTAATCATGCCGAGGATCAGTGGGTATTTGCCGACCCTATGTTTGTCCCCCTGCTTGAGGCGTTAAAGGACAAGTTACCCACTGTCCGTGGTTATGTGATTATGACCAGTGCTGAGCATATGCCAGAGACATCTCTAACCAATGCGCACTGCTATGAAACATTTATTGCCGACCAGCCCGATACATTTGATTGGCCAGATCTCGATGAAAACACCGCCAGCTCGATGTGCTACACCTCTGGTACCACAGGGAATCCGAAAGGGGTGGTCTATAGTCATCGCAGCACCGTGTTGCACTCCATCGTGGGTTCATTGCCCGACGTGATGAATTTATCCAGCGATGATGTGATTATGCCCATAGTCCCTATGTTTCATGTTAATGCCTGGGGCACGGCCTACAACGCCCCGATGGTGGGTGCAAAACTGGTCTTCCCTGGCCCCAAAATGGCTGATGGCGAGACATTGACGCATCTTATCAATGAAGAAAAGGTCAACTACTCACTGGGTGTACCCACGGTGTGGTTGGCATTGGTCGATTATCTCAACAGCAGTGGTAAAACGGTGGAAACTCTTAAAAAGGTGGTTGCCGGCGGTTCTGCTTGTCCACTGTCATTGATGCAAGCGATGGATAAATATGGCATCTATATGCATGTGGGCTGGGGCATGACAGAAATGAGCCCATTGGGTTCCTACAACAAACCATTGGCATGGATGACAAATTGCTCAGAAGAAGAGAAAGATGCCTATCGTATTCGTGCAGGGCGGATTGTCTATGGCGTGGAAATGAAAATAGTTGACTCTGAGCATAATGAACTGCCCTGGGATGGCATTGCATCAGGATTACTGTTGGTAAAAGGTCCCTGGGTCTGTGAAGGCTATTACCGTTTAGAGGACAAGCCGGCACTGGATGATGATGGTTGGTTTGATACCGGTGATATGGCCTCTATTGATGAATATGGCTACGTTACGATCACCGACCGTGTTAAAGATGTGATCAAATCAGGCGGTGAGTGGATTAGCTCTATTGATGTTGAAAATGCGGCGATGGCCCATGCGCAGGTGCAAGAGGCTGCGGTCATTGGCGTGCCCCACCCAAAGTGGACGGAGAGGCCCTTGCTTATAGTGATTCCTGTTGCTGGTGCCACACCCAGCAAGGAAGATATTCTCGCGTCTCTTAAAGGGCAGATCGCCAGCTGGTGGATACCAGAGGACTGTGTCTTTGTTGATGAAATACCCCACACTGCAACAGGTAAGGTGAGTAAGAAAGATTTACGCGAGCAATTTTCGGACTATCAGTACAACTAACTGTTGTTGGTCAACCAAATCGGCAACGGAACGTTTAAGCATGGATCCAATAAAGGAGGTGTTTCCATGAAAAATGTAATTTTGTTTGTGTTGCTGGCATCGGTTTCGGTTTGGACATTTGCAGACCAACATGGTGGCCTGACCAAGGGGTATAAGGGAGGTCCATTTAAAAAGATGGATAGAGATGGTGATGGTAGTATTACCTCCCAGGAGCATGAGCAGTCGATCGCTGAGATGGTCAATAAAAGGCGCGAGCGGTTTACCATGATGGATGTAGATGGAAATGGCATTGTTACAGGAGAAGAGGCCAAGGCAATGCGCAGTCATCGCTCTAATAAAAATAAAGATAGAAAAACAACGGCAGATTAGAAAATCTTCCCGATACTTAATGATAGCCTCGTGCATATTCGGGCGGCCATTGTGATCAATGGCCGCTTTCTGATCATCTAGCTTCACCAACTTTAAGATTAGTATCTCAATTCGGTAAATAATTTGCACCTCAATGGGTTCTCCCGCATTATTGCGCCTAAACTGACTTTTGGTGTGTTATGACTGACTATTTAATTGCTCCCTCCATTCTCGCCGCTGACTTTGCTCGATTGGGTGAAGAGGTCGAGACTGTCCTCGAAGCTGGAGCCGATGTAGTGCACTTTGATGTGATGGATAATCACTATGTGCCCAATCTCACTATTGGGCCGATGGTTTGTAAGGCACTTAGAGATTATGGTGTAACGGCGCCTATTGACGTGCATCTGATGGTGCAGCCGGTGGATGATTTAATTCGGCTGTTTGCTGATGCGGGTGCGACCTACATTACCTTTCATCCGCAGGCCTCCCATCATATTGATCGTTCATTGCAATTGGTTCGTGATTTGGGTTGTAAGGCTGGTTTGGTGCTAAATCCCGGTACAGGTTTAGACGCTATGCAATGGGTTATGGATAAGATGGATATGCTCCTGTTGATGTCGGTGAACCCCGGTTTTGGTGGGCAGAAGTTTATTCCATCGACGCTGGAAAAACTAAAGCAGGCCAGGGAGATTATTGATAGCAGTGGCTATGATATTCGTCTAGAAGTTGACGGCGGTGTTGGCGTGAATAATATAGCTGAGATAGCGGCGGCCGGTGCTGACACCTTTGTTGCGGGCTCGGCTATTTTTGGTCAACCAGATTATGCAGCAGTGATTGCCAATATGCGTGAGCAACTCGCTACCGTCAGTTAATTTACTGATATTCATTATTTGATTACAATAGCCGACTTCTTGTGGGAGATGGGTTTGAAAAATAGTTGTTTGGATCAGATTGATAGTAGCCACCAGCGGTGGCGATGGCGCAGATAGTGTCGTCGGGGTGCTCGGTGCGCCCATCTAAATCAAACTGTCCAAGGAAACCATCATGACCCCCGAAAAATTTGCCCAGCTAGCAAGCCAAGACTTTAACCGTATCCCGGTGACCAGAGAGGTATTGGCCGATCTCGAAACCCCCCTGAGTGTCTATTTAAAGCTCGCCTTTGGTGCCAATTCATATATGTTTGAATCGGTGCAGGGTGGTGAAAAATGGGGCCGCTACTCTTTAATTGGTCTGCAAACATCTACCCTGCTGAAAGTGTACGGCAATCGTCTTGAAATCATTCGTGACGGCAAGCCAATGGTAAATCGCATAACTGATGATCCATTGGCAGAGGTTGAGCGTTTTCGGCAACTTTTCAGTATGCCAAGTTTGCCGGATCTGCCTCGATTTACTGGTGGTTTGGTGGGTTATTTTGGCTACGATACGGTTCGCTTTGTTGAGCCCAAATTAGCTAAAAGTGCCCCTGTAGATGACCTAGGTGCGCCAGATATTCTGTTGCTTGCTTCCGATGAAGTCGCTATTTTTGATAATCTATCTGGCACTATCATGCTAGTGGTTCATGTAGATGCGTTGGAGCCGCAAGCATTTTCCAAAGCTCAGGCCCGTCTTGATGAGTTGGAAGCAAAACTAGCCCAGCCTGCTCCGCCATTGCCGGCAATGAATTTACCTGCGGATGGGATTAGCGAAGACGCTTTTGTTTCCAGTTTTGGTCAACAGGACTATATGGCCGCGGTAGATCGCATCAAAGACTACGTGCTAGCAGGCGATGTAATGCAGGTGGTGCCATCACAGCGACTGTCAGCACCATTTGATGCTGCACCTATAAATCTTTATCGCGCATTGCGGAGGCTCAATCCCTCGCCTTATATGTATTTCTTGGATTTGGATGGCATTCATATAGTCGGTTCATCGCCTGAGGTTTTGGCGCGCTTAGAGGAGGGGCAGGTAACAGTGCGGCCCATTGCTGGTACTAGGCGACGAGGTCATACCGAGGCAGAAGATCAAGCGTTAGAGCAAGAGATGCTGGCAGATCCGAAAGAAATTGCAGAGCACCTTATGTTGATTGACTTGGGTCGTAATGATGTTGGTCGTATCAGTCAGACGGGAACCGTAGAGGTGACTGAAAAAATGGTTGTTGAGCGCTACTCTCATGTGATGCACATTACTTCCAATGTTGTGGGTAATGTAATTCCCGGCATGGGCGCGTTGCAGGTGCTGAAAGCGACATTGCCAGCTGGCACGCTGAGTGGTGCGCCGAAGATTCGTGCGATGGAGATTATCGATGAATTGGAGCCAGTGAAACGCGGTATCTATGGTGGTGCCGTGGGCTATATCGGCTGGAATGGCAATATGGACACCGCTATCGCGATTCGCACTGCTGTAATTAAAGACGGTATGTTGCATGTGCAGGCCGGTGCTGGTGTGGTAGCAGACTCAGTGCCTGAATTGGAGTGGAAAGAGACGATGAATAAGGCGCGAGCGCTGATGCGAGCAGCGGCAATGGTATGTAAGGCGTCCAGCGGAGAGTCACAATGATATTAATGATCGATAATTATGACTCCTTTACCTACAATGTTGTGCAATATTTGGCTGAGTTACAGGCGGATGTTCACGTCTACAGAAACGACGAGATTACGATAGCCGAGATTGAACAGCTGGCGCCGGAGAAAATTGTTATCTCACCCGGGCCTTGTACGCCAAATGAGGCTGGTATCAGTGTTGCTTGTATTGAAGCCTTTGCTGGCAAAATTCCCATCTTGGGTATTTGTTTGGGGCACCAGAGTATTGGTCAGGCTTTTGGTGGCAATATTATTCGCGCCAAGCAGGTTATGCATGGCAAGACCTCGATGATTCACCACGATGATACCGGCGTTTTCAAAGGCTTGAGCAATCCCTTTGAGGCAACGCGCTACCATTCGTTGGTGATAGAGCAACAATCTCTCCCCGACTGTCTCGAAATCAATGCTTGGACAGAGACAGAGGATGGCACCCTAGATGAAATTATGGGTGTTCGCCATCGCTCTTTGGCTGTTGAGGGAGTGCAATTTCATCCCGAATCTATACTGACTGAGCATGGCCACGACATGCTCAATAATTTTATTAAGGGCTAGATCATGGATATCAAGCAAGCGATAGAGCAGGTAGTCGACGGCAGTGATATTACCTCTGCTGATATGATCAATGCTATGCGTCAAATCATGACAGGTAATGCCACTGATGCTCAAATAGGCGCCTTTTTAGTGGCCTTGCGGATCAAAGGTGAATCTATCGATGAGATAGCCGGCGCTGTTGAAGTGATGCGAGAGTTAGCCACTGGTGTTCGAGTCTCTGGTGAGCACTTGGTCGATATTGTTGGCACCGGTGGTGACGAGTCAAACCTATTTAATGTGTCTACCGCGGCGACATTTGTTGTCGCGGCTGCGGGCGGGCAGGTGGCTAAACATGGTAATCGTTCTGTCAGCAGCAATAGTGGTGCGGCTGACTTATTGGAGGCTGCGGGTGTCAATTTAAATCTTGATCCCACTCAGGTTGCTCTGTGTGTTGAGTCGCTTGGTGTTGGTTTTATGTTTGCACCAGCCCATCACAGCGCCATGAAGCATGCCATTGGCCCACGTAAAGAATTAGGCTTGCGGACTATCTTTAATATCCTCGGTCCAATGACAAATCCCGCTGGCGTTGCGCGGCAGTTGATCGGTGTCTATAAGCGAGAACTTTGCCGACCTATGGCAGAGGTTCTTGGGCGCTTAGGCGCCGAGCATATTATGGTGG
>JASLVT010000081.1 GCA_030741175.1 Porticoccaceae bacterium | reverse complement strand
TGCTGAGTTTGTCCAGCGGCAAAATGATGACTGGCAAGTGCCAGTGCAATACCGGCTAGAACCACACCGATACTCCCCGCCAATAGTAAAAAGCGACGACCCTTGTCCATGGTATCGGCGATACTAGCCTGAGCCTCATCAGGGGTGATTAATCGATCATGTACATCAAGCTGGGTCTTAATCCAGTCCGCATAGTCATTAAGCCCATCGGTGCCACTGGCTCCCTCGGCCATCAGATACCTGTAGGTAACGCGACTGCCAGGCAAGATGATCTCGGCGGCATCAAGGTCGGTGTAATTCATCAACACCCGCGCACCAAAAGCACCAAAGGAGCCACCACTGTCTGGCTCCTCAACCACGATCTGCGTTACCTTGAGACGGGTCTCCCCCAACTCTATATAATCACCCAACTGTATGTTGAGCAGTGGCAACAGACGTGCATCAACCCATGCCTCCCCTGCCGACGGACCATAATCAATGGTCTCAATAAGCCGGCTATCCGCAGTAAATGCTGTGGTGGTGCGGCGCAACGATCCTCTGAGTGGATAGGTGCCTTCAACGGCTTTGATCGACGCCAGATGCATATCGCTGTCGTGGTAGACCATAGAGGCAAAGGTCAGCATCCGTGCACTTTGCACCTGCTGACGGTCGGCTCTTTCAATCCATTGGAGAGGCGTTGGTTTACTACTTCGCACTTGCAGATCCGCGGCGAGAAAACTACTTGATTCCGCTGTCAGCGCACGCTCTATCCTCTCGGCCAGCAATGCCACAGAGGTCACCACAGCAACAGCCAAAACCAATGACCAGACAATGAGCCCGAGCTGACCACCGCGCCAGGTGCGCAATAACATTCGCCACGCCTGCATCAGGATTTACTGCCTTTTGGTTGCGCTTTAGTTTTGCGCTTTGGCTTTGGCAGGGTCTCCACTACCTGCTGTCCCGCAGCCAGATGCAAACGCTGGCCACAGCGATCTGCAAGATTATGCTCATGGGTTACCAACACCAATGTCGTGCCCTCTTCTTTGTTGAGATCAAATAGTAGATCGTTAATTTTCTCACCTGTCCCAGTATCCAGATTGCCAGTTGGCTCATCGGCAAACAAAATCGTGGGTCGACAGGCAAACGCACGGGCGACTGCTACTCGCTGTTGTTCACCGCCGGATAATTGGCGGGGATAATGTGTTGTGCGCTGTGCTAGCCCCACACGTTGCAAATAGTACTCAGCAGTTTTTAGCGCTTGTTTATCTCCTTGCAGCTCCAACGGCAGTGCTACATTTTCTAGCGCTGTTAAGCCAGGCAATAAATGAAACGACTGAAATACAAAGCCTACATGTTGCGCTCGCACCGCAGCGCGACCCTCTTCATCCATCGCGGTGATATCTTCACCATTCAGTTTGACGGCACCAGAACTAGGCAAATCAAGTCCCGCTAAAATACCCAACAAGGTAGACTTACCACTGCCAGATGGTCCAACAATAGCGAGGCTCTCGCCACTGGCCAGAGACAAACTGATCTTGTCGAGAATTTTCAGCGTACCCTCCGCTGTATCGACCTGTTTACTCACATTACTGACTTCAATCATTTCAAATTTCCATTGCTAGCAAAATTGCATACACTGCAACCAGCATTTATCGATTAACTGTTTGAGATTATTTATGCGGACTGTCTCTGTGACCCTAACATTTAAGCGCCTATGTTGCCTGTTTATTCTACTGGGTGCCAATACTTATGGATCAACGCTACTGGTGCTGGGAGATAGCCTCAGCGCCGGCTATGGCATCAATCAGGGCAGTGGCTGGGTAGACCTTCTGAGCGATGATTGGAAAGACCAGCATCAGATTATCAATGGAAGCATCAGTGGTGACACCACCGGTGGTGGCCTCCACCGCCTGCCGCTACTATTAAAAAAGTTTGCCCCCGACTACGTATTGCTCGAATTAGGCGGTAATGATGGTTTGCGCGGCCAACCGCTCAGCCTTATGAAGAATAATTTAAGGTCGATGATTAAACTTTGTCGCGAGGTTGGCGCGGAACCCATTTTATTTGGCATGCGACTACCACCGAATTATGGGCGTCGCTATTCCGATGCGTTCGCCGCCGTCTATCCGGAGTTATCGGCGCAGGAAAACGTTGTTTTGATTCCTTTCCAACTGGAAGAGCTCGCGGTAACAGAGGGCATGATTCAGGCGGATGGGTTGCACCCCACCGCATTGGCGCAGCCTATTATCAAGCAGATTATCAAAGACCACTTACAACCGCTGATGGATTAAGGTGAGTATCAGCAACTAGGTATCAGCGATAAAAACCAATGCCAGTCCATTATTACACCAGCGTTGCCCTGTGGGTTCAGGCCCATCATCAAAAACATGACCCTGATGACCACCACAGCGCGCGCAATGATACTCGGTGCGCGGCCAGATTAATTTAAAATCACGCTTAGTCTCTATATGCCCGGCAATATGCTGAAAAAACGAGGGCCAACCTGTACCGCTGTCATATTTCATCTCTGAAGTGAATAGCGGTAAATCACAGCCTGCACAGCGGTACTCACCTTTTCTATATTCATCATTGAGTGGACTAGACCCCGGCGGCTCAGTACCCTCTTCGCGCAAAATATAGTATTGCGCCTCAGTCAGACGCTGCTTCCACTCTCTGTCGGTGCGGGTAATTTTTTCCAGTGCCGACAATAATGGAGATACCATCAGTGTCAGGCCACCAAGCCCAATACGTTGTATCCAAGTTCGTCGATTCATACTGACTCCTTTATCTAGTCTCATCAGGGTGCTTGATAGACGCGCCCACCGAAGGACTCATTAGCATTTTTAACTGTGATACTAGGCCTCCCGCTAGGATAAGAGCACAGCCTATCAACTCTGGCTGAGTCAGATATTCGTTCAGGAGCCACCAGCCGCAAAGCGCCGCAAAAACCGATTCGAAACTTAAGATAATCGCTGTATGAGAGGCCGGTGCCGTGCGTTGACCCACCACCTGTAGACAGAATCCTACCGCTGAGGAAAACACACCAACATATAATAGTGCGACCAGCGCATCCAAGATTCCCTGCCAGTTCCAGCTCTCAAATATCGGCACCAACAGTCCAGAAATTACTGCAGCCACACAAAATTGAATGAATATTAGGCGAAACGGTGATGCGTCGTTGGCAATCATGCCAGTGAAGATAATATGCAGAGCAAACAGCAGCGAACTAGCCAGCACTAAAATATCACCGATAAAGATTTCACCACCATCGATCTGACCCATAAAATAGAGCCCGAGAAACGCAAGACAGATACCTATCCATGTAGGCCATTCGGTTTTATTGCGAAATAAAAGGCCTATCAGTGGTACAAAGACCAAATAAACGCCAGTTAAAAACCCTGCTCGACCGGCAGTGGTGTAAACCATACCCCACTGTTGCAATAACATGCCCGAGGTCAGCACCAATCCCAGTAAAGCGGCATTTCTGTTGACCTTGTTGAAAGCAAATATTTGCTTCGGTTTTTCCATCACATACCACAGCGGTAAGATCGCCAACGCACCGATCAAGAAGCGGCCAAAGGTAAAGGTAATAGGACCAATATGATCCATGCCTGAACGTTGATAGACAAAAGCCAACCCCCAGATAAAAGCAGTCAGCAGAAGAACAAGGTCTGCACGCAGATCGGATTTAAAACTCATAACAGACTCTTTGTAAAAATATATTTAATTAGGCAGTGGCTGCATATGCTGAATCAGCAACTGTACTTTTTCCAAACCGCGGAATTCATTGATATCCAATTTATAGACACAATTTACATCGGTCAGTAGTGAATTCGGCCAAGCGGCAGTGTCAATATTAAACCAAATGGCGTCTATAACCTGATCAGGTTGGTCTTGCGGTGCCAGAGACATCTTGAGGTGATTTTCGCCAACAATCCGTTGCTGCACAATCACAAAATTACCAGTGAAACTAGGCTCGGGAAATTGCTGACCCCAAGGACCTCCATCGCGCAATAATTGTGCGGTGGGCATCGCCAATTGCTGTGCAGACAAACTGCCATCAGTAATCAACTTGGCCTGCAGCTCGTCATCGCTCAACGACTGCGCCACCTGCCGCTGAAAGGCCTGCTCAAACTCCTTGAGCCGAGCTTCCTGCAATGTTAGTCCAGCGGCCATCGCATGACCGCCAAATTTACTGATCAAACCAGGGTTTTGTGTCGCCACGGCGTCCAAGGCATCGCGAATATGTAGTCCCGGAACGGAGCGTAACGACCCCTTCAACTGCCCATTATCCCCTCGGGCAAAGGCCGCCACTGGTCGATAGTATTGCTCTTTTATACGCGAGGCCAACAACCCCACAACGCCCTGATGCCAGTCCGGTTGGAACAGACAGAGAGCCACGGGTATATCTTCATCATCCATGGAGAGTTGATCGACAATGGTCAACGCCTCACGCTGCATACCGGCCTCAATATGCTTGCGATCTTGATTTAAATCATCCAGCGCCTGGGCCGCCCGCAATGCCTGTTGCGGGTCATCGCACAACAGACATTGGATACCGAGACTAATATCATCCAGACGACCAGCCGCATTGAGCCTCGGTCCCAATGCAAAGCCCAGATCGCTAGCCACCAAACTGCGCATATTCTTACCGGCAATACGCAACAGCGCCTGAATACCAGGTCTTGACTGTCCCGCGCGAATTCTCATTATCCCCTGATGTACAAGGATACGATTGACCTGGTCTAGTGGCACCACATCTGCCACGGTACCCAGTGCGACCAGATCCAACCACTGGCTCATATCCGGCTCAGCAATCTGTTGTTCAGCAAACCACTGCCGCTCACGCAACGCCGCACGCACAGCACAGAGCAGATAAAATGCAACACCAACACCAGCGAGGTTTTTGGTTGGAAATTCACAGCCAGACTGATTGGGATTCACAATGGCCACCGCATCGGGTAGTACTGCACCGGGTAGATGATGGTCGGTCACGATCACCTCGATCCCCAGCTGATTAGCATGGGCTACACCCTCAATACTCGAGATACCATTGTCGACGGTGATAATAAGATGTGGCGATTTGGCCGTGGCTAAATCAACAATTTCTGGGGTCAGCCCGTAACCATAGTCAAAGCGATTGGGCACCAGAAAGTCTACGCGCTTTAATCCCATTGCTTTTAGCGCGAGCACCATCAGCGCTGAACTCGTAGCGCCATCGGCATCGAAATCTCCCACAATCAACACCGACTGTTGCTGATAAATGGCGCTGACTAATCGTTCGCTGGCAGCAGAGATACCTGCCATCAAACTAGGCTGCGGCAGATCTTTGAGCTGTCGCGCCAATTGCTGCTGACTAGAAATCCCTCGAGATGAGTAGATGCGCTGTAATAATGGATCGAGCTGCGCCGAGAAGTCGCAACCACTGAGGTCAAACGATCGGGTTGCAATATGCATTGCGATGGGCGGTTATAAAAAACCAGCTTGTTTGCCAATCAACCAGCTGATCCAGCCGAGGGCGGCGATAATTAACCAGATACCAAACAGTAAACGGAAACCTCTAAACGGTTTGCGCTCGGTAGCATTAAAACCACTATTGAGGTATTGCTCAACTCGCTGCATATCCTCATTGGACAATTTATTCTCTTTACTCATATATCAGTCTCAAACTCGGCCGGTAAACTCAAATGAGCGGCGACCTGCTCCGGTGCTAGGTCGGTCAGTCTGGGCACAATACCCAAGCAGGGCTCGTTAAATGCCTTGCGTAGTGTAGCAATATTTTCCTCCAATCGCGGCATCTCTGCATCAATCACATTGCCTACCCAGCCGGCGATTTCTAGACCGTCTCGCCGCACGGCTTCGGCAGTGAGTAGTGCATGATTAAGACAACCTAATCGTAGTCCTACGACTATTATTACCTGGCAGTTCAGTTCACGCGCTACATCAGCCAATGTCTCTCGGCTGTTAAGCGGCACTCGCCAACCACCAGCCCCTTCCACCAGTAGCATATCCACTGGCAACAGCCCAAGCCCACGACAGTAACCCACCAGCCGATCGGCACTCAGCGTTTTACCCTCTTCTTGGGCAGCGATATGAGGTGCAATGGCGGCCTGCAAGGCTACCGGATTTACTTGCTGATAAGGCAGTTGATGACTGGCGGCACTCTGTAATTGCAATGCATCCTGATTTTGCAAGCCGGCTCCGAAATCCTCACTTCCAGCGGCAACGGGCTTAATCGCGGCAGTGCGCAGTCCAACCTTTTTTGCTAACGACAAAACACCTGTAGCAATAACAGTTTTACCAACATCTGTGTCAGTACCGGTAACAAATAGCCATTTATTAGCCATAACCCTATCTCTTGTGAATCATATTCTGTGAGAATGTCTATTTGCGCACAGTGCCAGCGATAATTTCCCAGGTAGCAGG